>CAXUBE010000034.1:0-15556 GCA_964249215.1 uncultured Rhodopseudomonas sp.
TAGCCGGTGCAGTAGCGCGCCGGGATGGTGAGTCTGCGGCAGTTGGTCAGGGCCAGATGCGCTACATCGGGTCTGACGCCGGCGCCCTGCTGGTACACGTCGTGCGCGGATTTCATGTGATGCGCGTGCTGGTAGCCGAAGGTGACGTGATTGTGCACGAAGCTGGTGATCGCGGCGGCGCGCGCCCAGCCCGGCGGGGTGTTGCCGAACAACTGCCAGGCGACGTCGGTCAATTTGTCGGTCTCGCAATAACGGCTCGCCATCAGATACAGCAGGATGTCGTCCGGCAACTGGTCGATCGGCAATTGTCGCGCGTCGGGTGCTACGTCGTCCGGCAGGCCGGTGTCGCGCACCAGCGCGTTGCCGCGGAAGGTGACGCCGCCGGCGGGCGCCACCAGACGGCCGCAGACATTGCCGAAGCTGTCGCGATAGAATTTGATCGGCACGTTCGGCTCGGCCACGATCTCCTCGGTGCCGATGATGTCGGCGGCGCGCGAGGGATGGATCGAGAGCATGATCACCATCGGCGTCGGGTTGATCGCGGCGTAGCTGATGTCGAACCCGACCCTGATTTCCATGATCTACACCTTTGCCTGTTCGCCGGCCGAAACCACATTGATGCTGACGCGCATCCCGAGAAATTCGTCGGCGCCGCCCAGATATGTGCCGTGCAGCGGGATCGCCTGATGCGGATCGCGCGCCACCGCCACCCGCACCAGGTCCTTGCTGCCGATGATGCCGTTGGTCGGGTCGAACTCGATCCAGCCCGCGCTCGGCAGATAGACCTGCACCCAGGCATGGGTCGAGCCGCCGCCGACATAGCCCTGCTCGCGCCTGCCATGCACGAAAAGATAGCCGGAGACGAACCGCGCGGCGATGCCGAGCCGGCGCAGCGCTTCGATCATCAGCAGCGCGAAGTCGCGGCAGGTGCCCGAGCCGGTCTGCAGCGTGTCCAGCGGATGCTGGGTGCCCTGGGCGTGGCGCTTGCGGTATTTGAAACGATTGCGGATGCCATGCGTCATGCCGCTGAGAATCTTGAAGGTCGGCGTCGGGGCTTCGGCATCGAGATAGCCGCGCGCCCAGGCCGACAGTTCACCCTGCGGATCGCCATATTGCGGACGGACGAATTCCATCAGATCTGGGAATTCCTCGTTGGAATATGGGAACGGATAGAAATAAGCCTCGTCGTTCGGCGTCAGCGCGAACTCCTCCATCGGCGTGTGCTCGACGGTTGCCGTGCTGTTGAACACCAGCGAGGTGGCGCGCGATTCAAACCGCGCGATCGCGACGCTGTTACCGAACACGTCGTGAATCCAGCGCAGCGACAGCGGCTGCGGCGTGATCTCGAGTTCGCCGGACAGCACGCGGATATCGTGGCCGTCGCGCGGGCGCAGCATCACGCGGTGCTCGCCGAAGGCGACCGGACGCGCATAGTTGTACTCGGTCTTGTGGTAGATCGTCAGCAAGGGCATCGGCCAAGCACTCATGTGGTGACTTTGTGCGCCGAAATCTATACCGATGCCTGCAAAATGATAAGTCTGCATGCTGTTTCAATAGGCACGAACCGATGCAAGACCCACACGAGACGGATTTACGCCCGGAACTTCCGGAGGTTCCAGTGCTGGAGAAAAATGCCGGCGGCCGGTCGCGGTTTCTGCTGACCTGCGACCATTACGGCCGGATGATTCCGCCGCAATTCGGCACGCTGGGGCTGCCCGAGAGCGAACTCGCGCGACACATCGCCTGTGATATCGGCATCGCCGGCGTCGCGGAGCGTCTGTCGGATGCGCTCGGCGCGCATCTGATCGCGCAGCGCTACTCGCGTCTGGTGATCGATTGCAACCGCCCGCCGGACGCGCCGAGCGCGATCCCGCCGATCAGCGAGGCGACCGCGATCCCCGGCAATACCGGCTTGAGCGCGGGCGAAGCGCAAGCGCGGCGGCAACTGATCTTCGTGCCGTATCACGCCCGGATCGCGCAGACCATCGACCGCCGGCTCGCGCGCCGGATGCCGACCGTGCTGCTGTCGCTGCATAGTTTCACGCCGGTCTATGCCGGGATCAAGCGGCCGTGGCATATCGGCACGCTGTACCACCGCGATGCAGTGCTGCCGCCGCTGCTGCTGCGGGTATTGCGCGCCGAGGCCGGCCTGGTCGTCGGCGACAACCAGCCCTATGCGGTCGACGACGAGACCGACTACACCATTCCGACGCATGGCGAGAAGCGCGGGCTGATCAACAGCGGGCTCGAGATTCGCCAGGACCTGATCGCGGAGAAAGCCGGCCAGATCGCATGGGCGGAGCGCCTGGCGCGCATCCTGCGGGAGATCGATCGCGCGCTGGCGGCGCGGGACGCCGCGCAAGATTAGCGCGGGACGCCGCGAACGCCTCATCCCAATGCCCGCAGCTCGCGACGCAGCAGCTTGCCGGTGGCGGTCATCGGCAGCGCGTCCGTGAACTGCACGTGGCGCGGATATTCATGCGCGGCGAGCTGCACCTTGACGAAATCCTGGATCGCGCGCGCCAGCGCGTCGTCTCCGGTAAAGCCCGGCCGCAGCACGATCCACGCCTTGATCGCCTCGGTGCGGATCGGATCGGGCACGCCGACCACCGCCGCGAACGCCACCGCCGGATGCTTCAGCAGCGTGTGCTCGATCTCGGACGGGCCGATGCGGTAGCCGGCCGAGGTGATGACGTCGTCCTCGCGGCTGACATACCAGAAATAACCGTCGTCATCCTGCACGCCGAGATCGCCGGTGAGCAGAAACTCGCCGGCGAATTTCGCCGCGGTGGCCGACGGGTTGTTCCAGTAGCCGAGCATGGCGCAGGGATTAGGCTGCCGCACGCCGATGATGCCGCGTGCGCCGCGCGGCAATTCGCGGCCCCGCGCGTCGACGATGCGCACATCGAAGCCCGGCGTCGGCTTGCCCATCGAGCCCGGCCGGATCGGAAACAGCCGCGAATTGTTGCCGACGACGAGATTGCATTCGGTCTGGCCGTAGATCTCGTGCGCGTCGATCCCGAACGTCGCGCGCACCCATTCCAGCAATTCGCCGCCGAGCGATTCGCCGCCGGTGAGGATGCTGCGCAGCCTGACGCCGTCGTGGCGCACGTCGGCCTGCCGCATCAGCTTCAGCGCGGTCGGCGGCAGGAACACGTTGCGCACGCCGTGATCGGCCATCAATTGCATCGCGGCCTGCGGCTCGAACTTCCTGGCACGGTGCCCGAGCATCGGCACGCCGTGATACCAGGCCGGAAACAGCGCGTCGAACAGCCCGCCGATCCACGCCCAGTCCGCCGGCGTCCAATAGAGGTCGCCGGGCTTCGGGAAAAAATCGTGCACCATCTCGACATTCGGAAGGTGCCCCAGCAGCACCCGGTGCGCGTGCAACGCGCCCTTCGGGTTACCCGTGGTGCCGGACGTATAGATGATAATTGCAGGATCGTCGGCGGACGTGTCGACCGTCTCGAACCGGTCCGACGCCGCCTCCAGCGCCGCCCAGAACGCCGTCGCGCCCTCGCCTCCCGCGCCGGCGACGTAGACCTGCCGCAATTCCGGAAGCCGGTCGCGGATCTTGCGCAGTTTGTCCCAGCCGGCCTCGTCGGTGACGACCGCCCGGGCGCCGGAATCGGCGAGGCGGAATTGCAGCGCGTCCTCGCCGAACAGCGTGAACAGCGGCACCGAGACCAGGCCGGAGCGAAACGCCGCCAGATGCACGATCGGCAGTTCGATCGACTGCGACAGGAACACCGCGACGCGGTCGCCGCGCTGCAGTCCGGCCGCGCGCAGCACGTCGGCGAAGCGGCGCGACCGCGTGGAGCCGATCGCCGGGAGCGAGACCGTCCTCGTCGGCATAGATCAGCGCCAACCGTCCGCTGCCGTCGGCATGGCGGTCGCAGCAGGCCGTGGCGATGTTGAAGCGCGCGGGGATCTGCCAGCGAAAATCGCGGTAGAGCCGGCCGTAATCGGACGTCTCGGTGAGCATTGCCGCAACCTAAAGCAACCGCGTCGCCGGTCAAAGCGGCCACCATATCGCTGCCCGTTTTGCAATGCCGCAATCTCTTGCCGACGCCTGGAACCAAGGTCTGCGCACCGGTGTTTGGCTTGGTCGGCGGGCTCGGCCAGCCCGGGAGAGGCGTTCATGGATTCTGCTGCACCCTCTGGGATCGATACCGTTGCGCGTGACGCGCCGGCGTCCAAACAGCCCGACAAGCGTCCCGTCGAGCAACAGCCGCGACCGGCCGAATCCGCCCCCGCCGGGGATCGCGCCGAAGATAAAGAGGATAAAGAAGACAAAAAGGACGACGCGGCGCAGAAGCCGCAGCCCGGCCTGCGCGACCGGATCCGCCAGCATCCGATCGCCGCGATCGGCTTCGCGGCGCTGATCGTCGCCGCCATCATCGCCGTGATCGCGTGGTATCTGCACGCGCGGCATTTCGAGAGCACCGACGATGCGTTCATCGACACCCGCTCGGTGCTGATCAGTCCGCAGGTCAGCGGCACCATCGTGCAGGTCGCGGTCACCGACAACCAGGTCGTGAAGGCCGGCGCCCTGCTCGCGCGGATCGATCCGCGCGATTACAAGGCCACGTCGGATTCCGCCGCCGCGCAGATCCGACAGGCCGAAGCCAACATACGCAACGTCGACGCCCAGATCGAAACGCAGAAATCGCAGATCGACCAGGCCGCCAAGCAGGTCGCCGAAGCGCAGGCCGCGCTCGATTTCGCGCAGGACGAAAACGTGCGCTATCAGGACCTCGTGCAAAAGGGCGCCGGGACGCTGCAGCGCGCGCAACAGGCATCGTCCGATCTGCAGGGCAAGCAGGCCTCGCTGTACGCCGCGGTCGCCGCGAAGATTTCCGCCGACCGGCGCATCGACGTGCTGACGACGCAGCGCGAGGTCGTCACCGCGCAGCTCGATCAGAGCAGAGCGCAGAAGGAACAGGCCGACGCCAATCTCGGCCGCACCGAACTGCACGCCACCGTCGACGGCAGGATCGCCAAACTGACCGCCGCGGTCGGCGCGCTGGCGACGCCGGCGCAGGCGATCATGGTGCTGGTGCCGCTGGAGGTGTGGGTCACCGCCAACTTCAAGGAATCGCAGCTTGCCGACATGCGCGTCGGCCAGCCGGTGGACGTCGCGATCGATGCCTACCGCCGCTCGTTTCCGGGCCGCGTCAACAGCGTGCAGGCCGGCAGCGGCGTCGCCTTCAGCCTGCTGCCCGCCGAGAACGCCACCGGCAACTACGTCAAGGTGGTGCAGCGCGTGCCGGTGAAGATCACCTTCGACACGCTGCCCGACGTGCAACTCGGTCCGGGCCTGTCGGTAGTGCCGACCGTCACCGTTCGCTAGCGGACCGCGCGCATGCCCGCTGCCGCGGCCACGCAATCGGAATACGGCGACGTCAATCCGTGGATGATCGCAGCACTGGTCGCGGTCGCGACGTTCATGGAAGTGCTCGACACCACCATCGCCAATGTCGCGCTGCGCTACATTTCCGGCGGTCTTGCGGTCAGCGCCGACGAGGCGTCATGGGTGGTCACCACCTATCTCGTCGCCAACTCGATCGTGCTCTGCGCCAGCGGCTGGATCGCGACCATGTTCGGCCGCAAGAACTTCTTTCTGGTCTGCATCGCGCTGTTCACGCTGAGTTCGCTGCTGTGCGGCTTCGCCTGGAATCTGCAGTCGCTGCTGGTATTCCGGGTGATGCAGGGGCTCGCCGGCGGCGGCATGACGCCGGTCGCGCAATCGATCCTCGCCGCGGCGTTCCCGCCGGCCAAGCGCGGCCAGGGCTTCGCGCTGTACGGCATCGCCGTGGTGGTGGCGCCGGTGGTCGGGCCGACGCTCGGCGGCTGGCTCAGCGACAACTGGTCGTGGCACTGGTGCTTCCTGATCAACGTGCCGATCGGGCTGACGCTGCTGGCTTCGATCTATCTGGCGATTCCGACGTCGCAGCAGGAACGCAGGACGCGCGAAAAGTTGCGGGAGGGCGGCTTCAATTTCGACCTCGTCGGCTTTCTGCTGGTCGCGACCTTTCTCGGCGCGCTGGAGGTGGTGCTGGACCGCGGCCAGATCGAGGACTGGTTCGGCTCGACCTATATCACGACCTTTGCGATCCTCTCGTCGCTGGCGCTGCTCGCGTTCGTGCCCTGGGAATTGACCCGACGGCAACCGCTGATCGATCTGCGGATGCTCGCCGGCCGGCAATTCGCGACCTGCTTCGTCATCATGCTGGCGACCGGCGCGCTGCTGATCGCGACCACGCAGGCGCTGCCTCAATTGCTGCAGGACCAGTTCAACTACACCGCGACGCTGGCGGGCCTGGCGATCTCGCCCGGCGGCGCCGTCACCATGATGATGATGGTCGTGGTCGGACGGCTCGGCTCGGTGCAGCCGAAATACCTGATCGCGACCGGGGCGGCGATCGCGACCTTGGCGATGATCGACCTGTTGCGGATGTCGCCGAACGCCGATTACTGGTTCTTCGCGTGGTCGCGCATCTATCTCGGCATCGGGCTGCCGCTGATCTTCATTCCGATCACCACGGTGTCGTATGACGGCATCCCGTCCGAGCGCACCGACCAGGCCTCGGCGCTGATCAATCTGGCGCGCAATTTCGGCGGCTCGATGGGCGTGGCCTTGGCGCAGACCGTGCTGGCGCGGCGCGAGCAGTTTCATCAGGCCCGGCTGGTCGAGCATGTCGGCTCATGGAATCCGTTCTACGCCGATACGCTGAACCGAGTGCAGTCCTACTTCAGGTCGCAGATGTCGACCGGCGACGTCGCCGGCACCAGCATGGCCTATATCGGCCAGTTGGTGCGCAACCAGGTCAGCATCCTGGCGTATATCGACGTGTTCTTTTCGCTGGCGATCGTCGCGGCCGTGATCGTTCCGCTGGCGATCTCGCTGCGCGCGGTGAAGCGCGGCAAGGGTCCGGTGGCGGCGCATTGAGGCGTGCTGTTCGGCGAGCTCACCCGGTCAGCGCCGCCTTCACCAGTCCGCTGGCCTTGCCGAAATCCATCTGTCCGGCATGCTTGGCTCTCAGCGCGGCGATCACCTTGCCCATGTCCTTGATTCCCGCCGCGTTGGTCTCAGCGATAATCGCTGATATCGCCGCCTTCACGTCGTCGTCCGACATCTGCTTCGGCAGATAGGCTGAAATGATCGCGATTTCCTCGCGCTCCCGATTGGCGAGTTCGGCGCGGCCGCCCTTGTCATACAGCTCGACGGATTCCTGGCGCTGTTTGATCATCTTCTGCAACACACCGAGGAGATCGGCATCCGTGAGCGGCGGCTTGCCCTGCCCGCGCGCCTCGATATCGGCGTTCTTGATGGTCGAATTGACCATGCGCAGGGTCGAGAGCTTGCGCTCGTCCTTGGCCCGCATCGCGTCCTTGACCGCGTCGTTGATGGCGTCGCGCAGCATGAATGTCCTGCCTTGGCGTTGGTCAGGCCCGGCCTCGTGCCGGGCTCCACGTGTTATTCGTTATCGCAATAAAGGCGTGGATGGCCGGGTCAAGCCCGGCCATGACGGAGAAAAGCTGCTCGCGGCGTGCCTTCCCGCTTTGACGGCGGCGGATGCGGCGCCTATGTAAGGCGCGCATGACCCCGATCGAAAATAATCCCGCCTGGCCTGAGCACAAGCCGACCGCGCTGCTGGTGCTGGCCGACGGCACCGTGTTCGAAGGCTTCGGCCTCGGCGCCGAGGGCCAGGCGGTCGGCGAGGTCTGCTTCAACACCGCGATGACGGGCTACGAGGAAATCCTCACAGATCCGTCCTATGCCGGACAGCTCGTCACCTTCACCTTCCCGCATATCGGCAATGTCGGCACCAACGACGACGACATCGAGGCGCTGAACATGGCGGCGACGCCGGGCGCGCGCGGCGTGATCCTGCGCGCCGCGATCACCGATCCGTCGAACTACCGCTCGTCGCGCCATCTCGACGGCTGGCTGAAGGCGCGCGGCATCATCGGCCTGTCCGGAATCGACACCCGCGCCTTGACCGCGCTGATCCGCGGCAACGGCATGCCCAACGCCGTGATCGCGCATGCCCGCGACGGCGCATTCGACCGCGACGCGCTGAAGAAGGAGGCCGCCGCATGGCCGGGGCTTGAGGGAATGGATCTCGTGCCGATGGTGACCTCGGGCCAGCGCTTCACCTGGGACGAGACGCCGTGGCTGTGGGACAAGGGTTTCGGCCGGCAGGACAGGCCCGAATTCAACGTGGTGGCGATCGACTACGGCATCAAGCGCAACATCCTGCGCCTGCTCGCCGGAGAGGGCTGCAAGGTCACCGTGGTGCCGGCGACCACGTCGTCGGACGACATCCTGGCGATGAAGCCCGACGGCGTGTTCCTGTCAAACGGGCCCGGCGACCCGGCCGCGACCGGCGCATATGCGGTACCGGTGATCAGGGACGTCGTCGCGTCGGGCGTGCCGACCTTCGGCATCTGCCTCGGCCACCAGATGCTGGGGCTGGCGCTCGGCGGCAAGACCGTGAAGATGCATCAGGGACATCACGGCGCCAACCATCCTGTCAAGGACATGACCACCGGCAAGGTGGAGATCACCTCGATGAATCACGGCTTCGCGGTCGACAAGGCGACGCTGCCGGACAGCGTGACGCAGACGCATGTGTCGCTGTTCGACGATTCCAATTGCGGGATTTCGCTGTCGGACAGGCCGGTGTTCTCGGTGCAGTATCACCCGGAGGCCTCCCCCGGGCCGCGCGACTCGCACTATCTGTTCAGGCGGTTCGCCGAGCTGATGCGAAAGAACAAGGCGCCATAGAGCGTGATGGCTTCTCTTCGAATCGTCATCCCGCTCTATCGCTATGTTCGCGCGTGATCTTTTCGGAAAACCGGTACCCACTTTTCCGGATCATGCTCTCGGCGCCGGCGCAGGATGTTGCGCCCGGCCGGGGCTGGCGTGACGACGCGGTTTTTAGTATGATGCCCATCATCACAAGAGATCTCGCCCGATGAACGACCCGGTTACCCCGATCGCATACGGCGTCACTCCGCTTCACATGATGGCATCGATGCCGGGCCTCGATTTCGTGCGCGCGATCTTCGGCAACAAATTGCCGGCGCCGCCGATCATGCAGACCATCGAGCCGTTCGATTCCAGCGCCGAACCGGGCGTGGTGGTGATGCATTCCCGGCCGGGGCTGCGGCATTACAATCCGATCGGCTCGGTGCACGGCGGCTACGCCGCGACACTGCTGGATTCCGCGATGGGCCTTGCGGTTCACACCATGCTGCCGGCCGGCAGCGGCTACACCACGCTGGAATTCAAGGTCAGCTTCATCAGAGGCATGACCAAGGACAGCGGCGTCGTGCGCACCGAAGGCCGCACCATGAATGTCGGTCGCCGTGCGGCCACCGCGGAAGCGCGCATCACGGATGCAAAAGGCCGCCTGCTCGCGCATGCGACCACGACCTGTCTGGTGTTCGAGATTCCGGCCGCCGAACCTCCCGGCGGCTGAGGCGCCGCGCGACGATCAAAGCGCCGCGCGACCATCAAAGCAAAGACGCTCACGCCTCGTTGCCGCCCTCCTGGCGGCTCGCCTCGAACAGAAACCAGGTGCGACGCTCGGTCTCGTCGATATAGGTCTCCAACAGGCCCGCCGTGGCGGCATCCTCGAGATCGTCGACGGTCTTGTGCGCCTTGCGCATCGCGGCGGCGATGTGCTTGTTGTCATTCATCAGTTCGCGCAGCATG
This sequence comes from uncultured Rhodopseudomonas sp., assembly GCA_964249215.1. Taxonomy (GTDB): domain Bacteria; phylum Pseudomonadota; class Alphaproteobacteria; order Rhizobiales; family Xanthobacteraceae; genus CAXUBE01. The sequence goes on from CAXUBE010000034.1 coordinate 9,728, forward strand.
TCGCGCGGCGGAACGTAGCTCTCGTTGTTGTCCTTGATGGTCTGCAGCTTGGAGATGTCGCCGATCGAGCGCAGCGTCGTGCCGCCGACCTTGCGCACGCGCTCGGCGAGCGCGTCTGTGGTGGCGAAGATCTGGTCGGACTGCTCGTCGAGCATCAGATGGTAGTCGCGGAAATGCCGCCCGCTGATATGCCAATGAAAATTTTTGGTCTTCAGATACAACGCGAAAGCATCCGCGAGCAGCGTGTTCAGCGTGCTGGAAATCTTGTCGACAGCCTCTTGCGGCAGATCGGTCGGCGTATCGAGTTCGGCGGCGACGCCTGAAGAGGCTTTGGCTTTGGACACGGGATACCTTCCTGTTCGACATTGACAAGGCTGACGGCGGACAACGCTGACGCGGACGAGTACCGCCTTGAATCTCGTCTCGTCGCGGTTTCTTGCACCCGCCCTCCGAAACACCCTAAAACGCCTAACGCGCGACAAATCGCCCGGTTCCGCGTTTGGAACACGGTTGCCGGGCTTTTCGTGAAAAGCAAGGATGAGGGCCGCGGGCGCGCGCCGCCGGGGACACCGATGGACGACTGGATCGACTTCTACGACTCCGCGCACTCCATCTATGTGAGCAAGCTGCATCGCGAGGTGCATTACGCCGAGCTCGCGGCGGACATCGTCGGCTATATCCCGTCGTCCGACGCGACCGTGCTGGATTATTCCTGCGGCGAGGCGCTGTCGGCGGACAGGGTCGCATCGGCCTGCGGCAGGCTGATCCTGGCCGAGCCCGCGCCGAACGTACGCGGACGGCTCGCGGCACGGTTCGCGCCGATCGCCAGGATCGAGGTGCGGTCGCTGGACGAGCTGCGGCTGTTGCCGGACGGTTCGGTCGACCTCGCGGTGATGAATTCGGTCGCGCAATACATGACCGCGCCCGAGCTCGGCGGCGCCTTCGCGCTGGTCCGCCGTTTGCTGAAACCGGGCGGCACGCTGCTGCTCGGCGACGTTCTGCAGACCGGCATCGGCATGGCGACCGATGTGGCGGCGCTGACGCGATACGCGGCGTCCCGCGGCTTTCTCAAGGACGCGCTGATCGGCATGGTCCGCACCGCGCTGTCCGACTACCGGCGCCTGCGCGCCCGCGTCGGGCTGCAGCACTACAGCGAGGCCGAGATCGTAGGCAAGCTCGCCGCCGCAGGCTTCAGCGCATCGCGCGCCGCCGTCAATACCAGTCACAACCAGTCGCGCATGACGTTCGTGGCCCGTCCGGCTTGATCGCGCGACGCGATCGTCCGCGAAACGATGCGCCGCTATATCACGATGCTCAGCCGCTTCGCGGCGCGGGTGATGCCGGTGTAGAGCCAGCGCGCGCGGCTGTCCTGGAACGCGAAGCTCTCGTCGAACAGCACGACGTCGTCCCATTGCGAGCCCTGGCTCTTGTGCACGGTCAGCACGTAGCCGTAGTCGAATTCGTCATAGGGCTTGCGCTGGTCCCACGGCAGCGCGTCGACGCCGCCGCTGAAGCAATCGGCGCGCACCGAGACCCTGGTGACCTTGCCGCCGAAATCCTCGTCCGGCGACAGCCGCATGGTGATGATCCTCGATTTCGACGCCGTGCGCGACTTCACCCGCCACAGCCCGCCGTTGAACAGGCCCTTCTTGCGGTTGTTGCGCAGGCACACCAGCTTGTCGTTCGCCACCGGCAAAGGATCGTCGATGTCCAGCCGCTTGCGGAACCGCGTGTTGTAGGCGCGGCGCGTGTTGTTGCGGCCGACCAGCACCTGATCGGCCGACATCACCCGCTGCGGATCGAGTTCGTCGCGCGACACCACCTCGCTCTCGCCGTAGCGGCCGACGTCGAGGTCGCGGCCCTCGCGCACGTCCATCGACATCCGCACGATCGGATCGTCCTGCGCCTGCCGGTGCACTTCGGTCAGCATCACGTCGGGCTCGGCATTGGTGAAGAAGCCGCCGCCCTGGATCGGCGGCAGTTGCGCGGGATCGCCCAGCACCAGCAGCGGGCAGTCGAAAGACATCAGATCGCGGCCGAGCTCTTCGTCGACCATCGAGCATTCGTCGATCACGATCAGCCGCGCCTTCGACGCCGGCGCGTCGTCCCACAATTCGAAGCTCGGCTGCTCGACGCCGGATTCGCGCGCGCGGTAGATCAGCGCGTGGATGGTCGAGGCGCCCTCGCATCCCTTGTTGCGCATCACCAGCGCCGCCTTGCCGGTGAAGGCCGCGAACTTGACCTCGCCCTTGACGCCGTCGGCGATGTGGCGCGCCAGCGTGGTCTTTCCGGTGCCGGCATAGCCGAACAGCCGGAACACCGGCGGCGTGCCGTTCTTGCCGGGCTTCGCCTTCAGCCAGTCGGCGACGGCCTTCAGCGCGGCGTCCTGATGCGGGGTGAAGCTCGGCATGATAACTCGGGGTGGGATTTGTCGGGGGGCCGCGAAGGCTGGCCGCGAAACTACTGAATCGGCCGGGGAGCGCAAGCTGGATGAAGCGGGCAGGCATATGGCTGGTCTACCTGATCGGCGCCATCTCGATCGCCTATCTCGGGCTGTACGCCTACGCGGCATTGACCCGGCAGGATATCGTGCCCGGCGATCCCATTCGGATTTTCCGCAAGCCCGACGCGCCGAGCTATTCGTGAGGCGGCGTCCGGGGCGTCGCTCTTGCGCAATGACGTCACCCCCGCGAAGGCGGGGGCCCAGTATTCCAGAGCATGAATGATGGGCGTACGGAATCCCCGCCTGCGCGGGGATGACGTTTGTTTCCGTCGCTACGCGCCCGCCGCCACCGGCCGATAATCGCCGACGCCCAGCCCCGCGCTCGCGCCGGCCGGCGTGATCGGCAGTCCGCCGTCGGCGTATTCGTTCAGCTTGTTGCGCAGCGTGCGGATCGAGATGCCGAGGATGTTGGCGGCGTGGGTGCGATTGCCGAGGCAATGCTTCAGCGTCTCCAGAATGAGGTCGCGCTCGACATCGGCCACGGTGCGCCCGACCAGCGTCCGGGTCACCTGCTCGGCGGCGAGGGTCGCGTGCGCCACCACCGGCACGGTCCGCGCCAGGTCGAGCCGGTCGCCGTCCGGCGTCAGGATCGCGTCGGCGCCGATCTCGTCGCCCGAGGCCATCAGCACCGCGCGGTGTATGGTGTTCTCCAGCTCGCGGACGTTGCCCTGCCAGCGGCCGCCCGTCAGCACGCGCCGCGCCTCGGCCGACATCGGCCGCACCGGTACGGCGTTGGCGTCGGCATATTTGCGCGCGAAATGCTGCGCCAGTTCGAGAATGTCGGCGGGGCGGTCGCGCAGCGGCGGGATCTTCAGGTTGACGACATTGAGCCGGAACAGCAGGTCCTCGCGGAATTTGCCGTCGCGCACGGCGTCGGCGAGGTTGCGGTTGGAGGTCGCGATGATGCGGATGTCGACCGCCACCGGGCGGGTGCCGCCGACGCGGTCGATCACGCGCTCCTGGATCGCGCGCAGCAGTTTCGACTGCAGCCGCACGTCCATCTCGGAGATTTCGTCGAGCAGCAGCGTGCCGCCGGTGGCCTCCTCGAACTTGCCGATCCGCCGCGCGATCGCGCCGGTGAAGGCGCCCTTCTCATGGCCGAACAATTCGGATTCCAGCAGGTGCTCGGGGATCGCCGCGCAGTTGATGCTGATGAACGGTTTTCGCGCGCGCTGCGAACGCGTGTGGACGTAGCGCGCCATCACCTCCTTGCCGGTGCCGGATTCGCCGGTGATCATCACCGAGGCGTCGGAGCCCGCGATCTGCTGCGCCAGCTTGACCACGCGCGACATCGCCTCGTCGCGGTACACCATCTCGCGGGAATCGTTGGCGACCGCCGCCAGCACCGCGGCGATCAGCTCGGGGTCCGGCGGCAGCGGGATGTATTCCTTGGCGCCGGCATGGATCGCGGCGACCGCGGCGCGCGCATCGCTGGCGATGCCGCAGGCGACGATCGGCACGTGGATGTGTTCGGCCTCGAGCCGCATCACCAGATCGCGGATGTCGAGCGCGACATCGACCAGCAACAGATCGGCGCCCTTGCCGCCGCGCAGCACGGCCATCGCCTGCTCATTGTTCTCCGCGTGGGTGACGGAGGCGCCGTTGTCCATCGCGATCTTGGTGGCGGTGGTGAGCTGGCCCTTCAAGGTGCCGACGATCAGAAGCCGCATGGTGGTCTCCTTAAGCCAGAAGTTCGACGAGATGCTTACGCGCCGCCGGCAGCGCGCTGCCTCTCCCCTCGTGGGAGAGGGTGGGCGTGAGTGGGGACCAAACCATCGGCATTCGTGCCCCCTCACCCGGATCGCAACAGCGATCCGACCTCTCCCCGATGGGGAGAGGTGAGGCTGTGCCCGTGATGGTCATCGCCCTGTTCATGATCAGCCCCGCTCCGCCTTGATGATTTCCGTCATGGTGACGCCGAGCTTGTCCTCGACCAGCACGACCTCGCCGCGCGCGACCAGCCGGTTGTTGACATAGATGTCGATCGCCTCGCCGACCCGGCGGTCGAGTTCGAGCACGGTGCCGGGTCCGAGCTTCAGCAGATCGGCGACATCCATCTTCGAGCGGCCGAGCACTGCCGAGACCCGCACCGGCACGTCGAACACCGCCTCGAGGTCGGCGGCGATGCGCGAGACCGGCGCGTCGTCGCCGTAGCCGGCATCGCCGAGCGGCGGCGTGTCGGCGGCGTTGAGATCGGGAAGCGGCACCTGGCCGTCGCTGTCGTTCATGGTCGTTCCCTGCCGGAAGCTGCCTTGCGGGACGCGGTATAGCACCCCACCAGTTCGTCGATCTTGGCTTCGGTCGCGGCGCGATCGCGCGCCATGCCGCCGTCGGCCCATTCGATCCGGCAGTCACCGCCGGCGATGTCGGGCTCGGCGAGGATCACCAGCCGGCCCTCGAAGCCGCTCTGCCGCGCGAGCTCCTGGATGCGCTCGCGCGCGGCGTCGTAAAGCCCGTCATTGATCCGCACCACCAGATGCGGCGCCGACACCAGATGACGCAGGCAGTCGGTGACCAGCGCGGTGATTTCGCGCAGCGGTTCGGCCGCGATCAGTTCGCCGCACAGCCGCCGCGCGACGGCGACGGCGACATCGACCGCGTCGGTTTCCATCCGGGCCTCGATGCCCGCGAACGAAGCGGCGATCCGGCCGATCGCGCCGCCGATCTGGTCCAGCGCCTGCGCGGCGCTGCGATCGGCTTCCGCCCTTGCTTCGTGCTGCGCGGCCTCGAAGCCGGCACGATAGGCGCGCGCTTCGGCGGCCGCGATCTCCTGGGCGGTTTCGACCGCGTTGGCCGCCTTGTCGCGGACGTGATCGGGCACCGAGAAATCGACATCGAACAGGAATTTCGCCGGGGCGCCCATCAGTACACCATCTCGTCGTCGGCGCGGTTCTTGGTCAGGACGATCTCGCCCTTGGCGGCGAGGTCCTTGGCGAGATTGACCAATAGCGCCTGCGCCTCGTCGACGTCGCGCAGCCGCACCGGGCCAAGCGCCGCCATGTCGTCGAGCAGCATCTTGCCGGCGCGCGAGGACATGTTGCCGAGGAAGAACGCGCGGACGTCCTCGTTGGCGCTCTTGAGCGCGACGCCGAGCTTGTCCTTGTCGACGTTGCGCATCAGCGTCTGCGCGGACCCGGCGTCGAGCTTGACGAGATCGTCGAAGGTGAACATCAGCGCCTTGATGCGCTCGGCGGCATCGCGGTTTTCCTCCTCCAGCGAGGTGATGAAGCGGGTCTCGGTCTGGCGGTCGAAATTGTTGAAGATTTCCGCCATCACCTCGTGGGCGTCGCGGCGCCGGGTCTGCGACAGGTTCGACATGAATTCGG
>CAXUBE010000035.1:0-15472 GCA_964249215.1 uncultured Rhodopseudomonas sp.
GTCCTGCACCGCGGCGTCGAGCGCGCCGAACAGCGGGACGATGTCGACCGCGGCATCGGCGATCCGCTCGGCGAGCAGACTTTGCGTGCGGCGGATTTCCGCGGCGCCGGGCAGGAATGCCAGCACCGAGCCGGGGTCGGCGCGCAGCGCCATGGCGATCGTGTCGGCCATCTGTCGCGGCAGCGGTGCGTCCGGCTTACGCCCGCAATAGCGGGTCTCGACGGGAAAGGCGCGGCCGAGGCTTTCGATCACCGGCGCGTCTGCGAGCAGCCGCGCGATCCGGGCGCCGTCGATGGTCGCGGACATCACGATGATGCGGAGATCCTCGCGCAGACCGGTCTGGGCGTCGCGCGCCAGCGCGAGCCCGAGATCGGCGTCGAGCGAGCGCTCGTGAAATTCATCGAACAGCACCGCGCCGACCCCGGTCAGTTCCGGATCGTCCATGATCTGCCGGGTGAAGATGCCTTCGGTGACGACTTCGATCCTCGTCGCGCGCGACACCTTGGAGCCGAACCGCACGCGGTAGCCGACGGTGTCGCCGACGCGTTCGCCGAGCGACTGCGCCATCCGTTCCGCGCTGGCGCGGGCGGCGATCCGGCGCGGCTCCAGCACGACGATCTTGCGACCGCCGAGCCAACCCTTTTCACCCGAAGCCGCGTCGAGCAGCGCGAGCGGCACCCGGGTGGTCTTGCCGGCGCCGGGCGGCGCCACAAGGACCGCGGCATTGCGCGCCGCGAGCGCGCGCAACAGGTCTTCCAGCACGGCATCGATCGGCAGCGGCGTATCGAAGGCGGGGGTCATCGGGGATCCAGGGCCGCCACGACACGGCCGCAGCGGCATGACTTAACGCGCGTTAACCAGTTCGCCACCACGTCGCGTCGAATTGAACGAAGATCGCGAAAATCCGCGTCGCCGGCAACAACAATGAAACCGGTCGCGCCCATCATGCGCCGATGACGGTCGCCCACGACATCACGGTCATCCCGCCCCGGACGGCCTTGCCCAGCGGCGCCGCCCCGCGCGTCGACTGGGTCGACTACGCCAAAGGCATCTGCATCGTCATGGTGGTGATGATGCATTCGGTGCTGGGCGTCGAGGCCGCCGCCGGCCAGACCGGCTTCATGCATGCGCTGGTGGCGTTCGCCAAGCCGTTCCGGATGCCGGATTTCTTCCTGATCTCGGGGCTGTTCCTCGCGGTGGTGATCGACCGAGACTGGCGGACTTATCTCGATCGCAAGGTGCTGCACTTCGCGTATTTCTATGCGCTGTGGGTAACCATCCAGTTCGGCTTCAAAGCGCCGGCCTTCGCCGCGTCGGATGGCTGGGGCGTCGTCGGGCTGTCCTATCTGGAAGCCTTCATCGAGCCGTTCGGCACGCTGTGGTTCATCTATCTGCTGCCGGTCTTCTTCGTCGTCACCAAGCTGACGCGCCGTGTGCCGCCGCCCTTGATCTGGGCCGCCGCCGCGGTTCTGGAAATAGCGCATCCGTCGACCGGCTGGACCGTGATCGATGAGTTCTGCGCGCGTTTCGTGTACTTTTATTGCGGCTATCTATTCGCCAGCCGCGTGTTTGCGCTGTCCGATCGCGCGCGGATGATGCCGGCCTCGGCGCTCGGCGCGCTCGCGCTGTGGGCGATGCTCGATGCCGCGGCCGTGCATGGCGGCGTGAGCGAGTTGCCGCTGCTGTCGCTGCTGCTCGGACTGGCCGGCGCCTGCGCCATCGTGGTCGCCGGCACCCTGCTGGCGCGCGCGCGATGGATGAACTGGCTGCGCTTCTGCGGCGAGCGCTCGATCGTGATCTATCTTGCATTCTTCCTGCCGATGGCGGCCACGCGCACCTTGCTGCTGAAGGTGCTACGGTTCGCCGATATCGGAATGGTGTCGCTGATCGTCACGGTTGCTGCGCTCGCCGGTGCGCTGGCGATCTGGCGGCTCGCGCTGGCGGTCGGCGCCGACTTCCTGTTCGAGCGCCCGGATGCATTCTGGATCGCGCCGAAGCAGCCGCGCGGCTCGCTGCAGGCCGCCGAGTAAGCGCTCATACCGTCAGATAGGCCCTCTGGATATCGGCATTCGTCGCCAGATCCAACATCGTGCCGCTCCACTGGATCTGGCCCTTTTCAAGCACATAGGCGCGGTCAGATACGAGTTCGGCGAAATGCACGTTCTGCTCGGACAACAGGATCGAGACGCCGGCCGCCTTGAGTTCCAGAATCATGTTGGCCATCTGATCGACAATCACGGGCGCGACGCCTTCCGACGGTTCGTCGAGCAGGATCAGCAGCGGATTGCCCATCAGCGTGCGCGCCACGGTGAGCATCTGCTGCTCGCCGCCGCTCATGCGGCCGCCGAGCCGATCCGGCATCTCGCCGAGATTGGGAAACAGCTTGAGCAATTTCGTCTCGTCCCATACCGGCGCCGCGGTGCCGTCGGAAAATTTGCGCGGCGGCTGACGGCCGATGTCGAGATTTTCGAGCACGGTGAGATTCGAAAATATGCGGCGGTCCTCAGGCGTGAAGCCGAGCCCGAGCCGGGCGATCTGATAGGGTTCATGGCGCGAGATGTCGCGGCCGTCGAAGTGCACGACGCCCTTGCGTTGCGCCATCAGACCCATGATCGCTTTCATCGTCGTCGTCTTGCCCGCGCCGTTGCGGCCCATCAATGCGGCGACCTCGCCGCGCCCGACGTCAAGCGACAGGCCATACAGAATCTGTGCCGCACCGTAACTTGCATCGAGATCGCGCACGCTAAGCATCGCGCCGCTCATGTCGCGACCCCCTCTTTTGCGAAGGTCTTTCCGGTGCCGAAATAGACCTCGCGCACCTGCGGATTGTCGCGGATCGACGCGGCGTCGCCATCCGCGATCAGCCGGCCCCGCGCCAGCACGATGATGCGGTCGGCGAACGCGAACACCACGTCCATCGAATGTTCGGTGAACAGCACCGAGATGCCGCGCTCCACCACCAGCCGCTTCACCAGCGCGATCAGGTCGTTGCGTTCCCTGGGCGCCATGCCCGCAGTCGGCTCGTCCATCAGGAGCAGGCGCGGATCGTTGGCGAGCGCGATCGCAAGCTCGACGCGCTTGACGTCGCCGTAAGCGAGTTCGCGGCTCGGCCTGTCGGCTGCCGCGCGCATGCCGACCTGGTCGAGCAATGCGAGCGCGCGTTCGCGGTGCAGCGACGCCGCCGGACGCCATAACCGGTAGGCCTGGCTCGCATGCGAGATCAGCGCCATCTGCACGTTCTCGATCACGCTCATCGAACCGAAAGTGGCGGCGACCTGAAATGTGCGGCCGACGCCGAGCCGCCAGATGTCCCGCGGCTTGCGGCCGGTCAGGTTGTTGCCTTCGAACCAGATCTCGCCGGAGTCGGGCGCGAGCTGGCCGTTGATCATGTTGAAGCAGGTGGATTTGCCGGCGCCGTTCGGGCCGATCAGCGCGAGAAATTCGCCGCGCTTGATATCGAAGCTGACGTCGTTCACGGCGCGGACGCCGCCGAAGGCCTTCGAGAGCTGCCGTATCGCGAGATCGCTCATGATGCCGCCGCCTTGCGCCGCGACACCAGCCGGGCGATGCCGCCGACGATGCCCGCAGGGAAGGCAAGCACCAGCAGCAGGATGATGCCGCCGAGCAGCGCGCGCCAATATTCGGTGGAGCGCATGATGGTATCCTGCAGCACGGCGAACACCGACGCGCCGACGATCGGGCCGCTGAGAGTCTGGATGCCGCCGAGCAGCACCATCACGAGGCCGTCGATCGAACGGCCGACGCCGATCGTCTCCGGCGAGATCGAGCCCTTGGCAAAGGCGAACAGCCCGCCGGCCACGCCGCACACCGCGCCGGCAATCCCGAACGCCAGCCAGTGCAAGCGCTTGACGTCGAGGCCGATCGCTTCGGCGCGCAGCGGCATGTCGCGACCGGCACGCATGGCGTAGCCGAACGGCGAGAACAGGAATTTGCGCAGCAGCAGCACGCCGGCCGCGGCCAGCGCCAGCGTCAGAAAATAGAACGATTCGCGGCTGTCGAACGGCGCCGTCGGCCAGACGCCGAGCACGCCGTTGGAGCCGCCGGTCAGCTTCTCCCACTGAAATACGGCGGCCCAGATGATCTGCGCAAACGCCAGCGTCAACATGGCGAGATAGACGCCTGACAGCCGCACCGCGAACCAGCCGAACAGCAGCGCGCCGACGAGCGCCACCGCCGGCGCGGCCAGCAGCGCCACGCCCATCGGCGCGACCAAGCCTTTCACCAGCAGCGCCGCGCCATAGGCGCCCAGACCGAAATACGCGGCGTGGCCGAACGAATGCATCCCGCCCGGCCCCATGATGAAATGCAGGCTGGTCGCGAACAGCACGGCGATCAGCACGTCGATGCCCAGCACCAGCGTGTAGGGAGAGTTCTTCGCGATCAGCGGCAGGCAGATCAGCACCGCCAGCAGCACGAGTGCCGCGATCTTCATCGCCGGCGTCGCCGCGCGGATCGGTTCGTCCGGTTCCGAAACGCTGCGGACGACGGCCTGCTCGCGCCCGAGCAGCCCGTAGGGCCGAACGATCAGCACCGCCGCCATCACCAGGAATTCGGCGACCAGCGTCATTTTCGAGAAGTTGAAGCTGATGCCGAACATGTCGACGATGCCGAGCGCGATGCACAGCGCCTTGACCTCTGCGATGATGACGGCGGCGAGATAGGCGCCGGAAATCGACCCCAGGCCGCCGACCACGACGACGACGAAGGCATCGCCGACCGCGTTGAGATCGGTGGCGAGGTTGGCCGGCTCGCGCGCGATCTGCAACGCGCCGCCGAGGCCGGCGAGCATCGCTCCCAGCGCGAACACGCCGGTGAACAGCAGCGCCTGATTGACGCCGAGCGCGCCGACCATCTCGCGGTCCTGCGTTGCCGCGCGGATCAGCCGGCCGAACCGTGTCTTCGCCAATGCCAGATGCAACAGCAGCAGCACCAGAGGCCCGACGATGATCAGAAAGATATCGTAGCTCGGCAGCCTGCGGCCGAGCACGTCGACGGCGCCGGTCAGTCCCGGCGCGCGCGGACCCAGCAAATCCTCCGGACCCCAAATCCACAGCGTCGCGTCGTTGATGACGAGCACCAGCGCGAAGGTCGCGAGCAATTGAAACAATTCGGGGGCGCGGTAGATCCGCCGCAGCAGCAGTATCTCGATCGCCGCGCCGATCAGGCCGACCAGCAGGGCGGTCGCCACGATGCCGCCCCAGAAGCCGAGCGCGCCGCCGACCTTGGTAGCGATGCTGTAGGCGATATAGGTGCCCAGCATGTAGAGCGAGCCATGGGCGATGTTGACGATGCGGGTGACGCCGAAGATCAGCGACAAACCGGCGGCGATGAGAAACAGCCCGGACGCCGACGACAGGCCATTGATGGCCTGGAAGATGAGTGCGCTCGCTGTCATGTGTGGTTCGCTGCGTTCACGACGAAACCGGCACCCTCTTCCACTCGGCACTGACGCTGCAGCGCGCAGGGAGAGAGGATGCCGTGCCTGTGATTGACGTCTTCACGACGTAGCTTGGTTCGGTTCTTGGTTCGGTTATTGGCGCGCGGCCTATTCGGCGGCCGTGCGCAGTTTCTTCACCTCGGCATCACCCGGCTGAACGCTGGCGCCATCGATGTATTTGATGTCCGTCATGGTGCCCTTGCCGTTTTCGAACGCGATCTTGCCGACGTAGGCGCCGAGCGTCGACTGATGATCGATCGCGCGGTATTTGATCGGGCCGAACGGCGATCCGAGTTCGAGACCGCGGAATGCCGCGATCATCTTTTCAGTGTCGGTCGAGCCGGCCTTGGCGATGCCCGCGGCGACCGATTTCATCGTCATATAACCGACGATCGAACCGAGCCGCGGATAGTCGTTGTATTTCTTCTGATACGCCGCAAGAAATTCCAAGTGCTCCGGCGTCTTGATCTTGTCCCAGGGATACCCCGTGACGATCCAGCCGACCGGCGCATCGTCCTTCAGCGGATCGAGATATTCGGGCTCGCCCGAAAGAAGGCTGACGACGGTGCGGTCCTTGAACACGCCTCGGGTGCTGCCTTCGCGGACCAGTTTGGAGAGATCGGCGCCGAACAGGACGTTGAAGACCCCGTCCGGCTTGGCATCGTCGATCGCCTGCACGACGGCGCCCGCGTCGATCTTGCCCAGCGGCACCGCCTGTTCGGTGACGAACTCGACGTCCGGCTGCTTCGCCTTCATCATCTCCTTGAACGTCGCGACCGCCGCCTGGCCGTATTCATAGTTCGGATAGACCAGCGCCCACCGCTTCTTCTTGGCGGCGACGGCGTCCGGTATCAGCATCGCGACCTGCATATAGGTCGAGGTTCGCAGGCGAAACGTGTAGCGGTTGCCGTTCTGCCAGACGATCTTGTCGGTCAGCGTTTCGGCGGCGAGGTAGAACACCTGCTTTTTGCCTGCGAATTCCGTCACGGCGAGGCCGATATTGGACAAAAAGGAGCCGGTGAGGATGTTGACCCCTTCACGCGTCACCAGTTCGTCCGCCACGCGCACGGCGTCGCCGGGGTTGGAGCCGTCGTCGCGCGAGATCACCTCGAGCTTCTTGCCGAGCACGCCGCCTTTGGCGTTGATCTCCTCGATCGCCAATTCCCAGCCCTTCTTGTAAGGGTCGAGAAATGCGGTCTGCGTCTTGTAGCTGTTGAGCTCACCGATCTTGATCGTCTCCTGCGCGGACACAGCGTGGCCGAACGAGACCGCCAACGCGCCGGTGAAGGCGAGCGTTTTCAATGAACTTGTACCAACTCTACGAGCCGTCATCTGATTGAACTCCATTTTTTGACGAGGATTGCCTTCAAGCGACCGAGAAACTGATTGAAACGATATTAGGCAAGTCACCCAGGTTCGCTCATATACCTAAGCACGCATCGACTGCGGCATCTTGAAACTCGGCATGTGGGCGATGGATTGGAGAGGCTCATCTAAAGTCAGCGCAACACTGGCAAGCGGCATGCCAACGAGGTTGTGGCGCCTCCAGATCGATGATCTGAATTACGTAATAATAACAACCATTTGACGGAAGCTGGCTTGCGGATGACATCCAAGCAACTTTAGTTGTGAGACATTGCCTACAGTTTGGGATGCATGATTAAAAATAAAGCATTCAAGATTTTTATTTTTGGATACAAGATTGGTTCGGGCATGCTGTCCGTTTCTGCAGTGGTCGAATGGAGCGAGCACCATGGTCTCTAAGATCTACACGTCTTGCACGCTCGATTGTCCCGATGGCTGCGGCATTATCGCGCATGTCGATAACGGTAAGGTCGTGAAGCTGGAAGGTCATGCCGAGCACGAGTTCACCAGAGGCTATCTCTGCGCGAAAACCTATCGCTATCCCCGCCGCCTTTATAGCTCGGAGCGCCAGCTTCATCCCATGAAGCGTGAGGACGGCACGCCCGACTCGCCGTGGATACCGATCGGATGGGACGAAGCGCTCGATCTCGTCGTTCAGCGCATCCGACTGTACAAGTCGACGACGGGCTCGCTGTCCATGATGCATTATCAGCGGACCGGATCATGGGGCGTGACGAAAAAGCTCAATCATCGCTTCTGGAATTTGCTCGGGGGCGTGACGACGCCCAGCGGATCGCTCTGCAGCGGCGCGGCGCGCGCGGGACAGAAGGCGGATTTCGGCATTCGGCTCGGTCACGATCCATCGGACATGCTCAACAGCAGGCTCGTGCTGCTATGGGGACGCAATCCGCTCGCGACCAATCTTCACCTGGTGCCTTTGCTGAAGTCGGTACGGGATGCCGGCGGTCGTGTGATCCTCATCGATCCGGTACGCAGCGAATCCGCGACGATCTGCGACCAGCATGTGCAGCCGCGCGTCGCGACCGATGCCGCTCTGGCTTTGGCGATGGCCAAAGTCATCCTGGACGAAAAGCTTCAGGACGCCGACTTCCTGACCCACCATACCCACGGCTTCGCGGAATTCAGCCGGTTGGTCGGCAGGCACACGCTCGAAGCGCTGTCATCCGAATGCGGGGTCGCAGAAGAAGACATCCGGGCGCTGGCGCGCGAATATGCCACCACCAAGCCGGCATCGATCCAATTGGGATGGGGTCTCAACAAATACAAGGCAAGCGCCGAGATCTTCCGCAGCGTCGACGCGCTCGCCGCGCTTTGCGGCCAGATCGGCGTAGCGGGCGCCGGCGTGACGCATGGTTTCAATACCCAGCGATTGTTCGACAAATGCATCGAAGCGGAAGACCGGGCCGAATATCATCGCACGATTCCCGAACCTCTTCTTGCCAAGGGATTGCTGGAAGCATCGGACCCGCCGGTGCGGATGCTGTTCGTGACCGGCGGCAATCCCGTCAATCAATCGCCGAACTCGAATCTGGTCGTCAAGGCACTCCGCACCCTCGAATTCGTCGTCGTCGTCGACAGCTTCCTGACCGACACCACCGACCATGCGCATCTCTTCCTGCCGACGACGACCTTTCTGGAGGAAGAAGATGTCCTGGTGTCCTGGGGGCACAACATTATCGGCGGCGTGAATCCGGCTATCGATCCCGTCGGCGAGTCGCGGTCGGACTTGTTGATCTTCCAGCAGCTCGCGAGTCGGCTGGGATTCGGAGAGGAAATGGCGGGAACGCCTCGGGAGTGGCTTAAGCGGATCATGACGCCGCTCGAGGACAACGGCGTAAAGGTCGACAGCCTGTTCGAAGGCCCGATACGTTGCCCGGTCGCGCCCATGGTCCCGTTCGCCGATCGCGCATTCCCGACGGCGTCCGGCAAATTCGAATTTCTTGCGGATGTCGAACTCGTTCAGCGCGTCGACCCCGATTACCCGCTCACGCTGGTGACCAATTTCAGCAAGAAATGGTTGTTGTCGCAGATGACCGAAGCCGAGCATCCCAAATCGGCGTCTGTCCGCGTCGGTCCCGAGGCGGCCCGCGCCGCCGGCTTGACCGACGGGCAGATGACGCGGCTACGGTCGAGCGTCGGCGAATTGGTCGTCCAGGTCTCCGTCGATCCTCGCGTTGGTCCCGGCATGGTCATCATGGCGGTGGGCACCTGGATGAAGCGCGGTGGCGGCGTCAACATACTCACCGAAGACATCATGACGAACTTCGGTGAGATGGCGGCCTACGGAGAAACGCGCGTTCGTTTCGAACCGCTCGAGGCACCGGCTGCCGACGCGGCATTCCACGTCAATCAGGTTCGAGATTTGCAAACGACGCAATGACGAACTCGCTGCTTTCGATGATGTGCTCGGTCATGGATCGCCGGGCCTTGACGGGCTCCCGCTCTTCCAGCGCCCTCAGGATGTGCTCATGCTGAGTGATCGTGGAATCTATCCGGTAGCTGTTCATTTCGGTTGCCGACGCCATCATCACGCTTCGGGCATAGCCGGACGTCACTTCCTGAATGGTGCGCGCCAAAAACCGGTTGTTGGACGAATCGCAGATCGTCTTGTGAAACGCCGCGTTCATGTCGAGCCAGCGTCTGGAGGCATCTTCGAGGCTGACGCCGCTCTGTTCGACGCCGATCTTCTGCCGATCGGCGAGCCGCATGGTGCGCAACATGCGAACCGCATCGGCAAAAGCGTCGTGGGCGACCCGAAGATCCTCAAGCTGACCATCGGTGATCCATCGCGCCGCGAGCTGCGCCGCGAGTCCTTCGAGCTCGGCACGGACCTGGTACATCTCGCTGATCTCGCGGCTCGACGGCGTCTTGACGATGGCGCTACGGCGTTGGGCCTGACTGACGATGCCCTTGGCCTCGAGACGCGAAAGCGCTTCACGAACGGGCGTACGACTGACGTTAAACGTCTGGGCCAGGGAATCCTGCTTGAGCCTGGTACCAGGCGGATAGTAGCCGGAAAGGATTCTTGCGTGGATGCGGTCTGCCAGTTCTTCGATGAATTTTGGAGATGCTGCAGACAACGAAGGCACTCCCATCGGACCGGCAAGGCGGCTTTCGAGGCTGAACGTCCCGATAGTTCTACAACGGCGACGCCGTCGAAACAATGGACGACGACCGCTCTCGCGTCGGCCAAAGCATGATCTGGTCCATAACATGCATACGAAAACATGCATATGAAACATGCCGAGAGGTTGGCGTCTTTCACGTGAAGCGTAGTGCACGCATTCGTCTACATCCCGGCGCTTCATGAAAGGCTTTCCAATGGCATCGGTCATCGTCGGTTGCGACGTCGGAGGTACCTTCACGGATCTGATCCTCTACGATTCGAGGGGAAGAGGCCTGAAGCTTGCGAAGGTTCCGACCACCACGGCCAATCAGGCCCACGGCGTTCTCGCGGCGCTCGAAAAGACCGGTCAAAGCGCCGAAACCATCGACCTCTTCATTCACGGCACCACCGCCACGACCAACGCCGTGCTGGAGCGCAAGCTCGCCAAATGCGGCCTCATAACCACGAGAGGGTTTCGCGATGTGCTCGAACTTGGTCGGCGGACCAGGCCAACGCCCTATGGACTGATCGGGACCTTCGAGCCGATCATCTCGCGAGAGCTACGCTTCGAGGTCACGGAACGACTCGATGCGAAGGGTCGCATAGTCAAACCCCTCGCCGAACACGAAGTGATCGAGGCCGCGCGGCAGTTGATTGTGCGTGGCGCGGAGTCTGTGGTTGTGCATTTCCTGCACTCTTACGCCAATCCCGAACACGAGCTTAGGGCCATTGCGTTGATCAATTCGGTTTGGCCGAACGGATATGTGACCGCCGGACACCAGATCATCGCCGAGTGTCGCGAATACGAGCGCGGCGTCACCGCCGCCGTGAACGGCTCGGTTCAACCGATCCTTCACCGCTACCTTGACAAGCTCGAACGCGAACTTCAGCAACGCGGCCTCAAGCGGCGTATGCTGGTGATGCAGGGCAACGGCGGCACGGCATCGTCTGCGATCGTAACGCGCAGCGCCGTCAATACGGTGATGTCCGGTCCCGCTTCGGGCGTGATCGCCGCGGCGAATACGGCGTCCGCGGCGGGCTTTGCCAATGTCGTCACCTACGACATGGGCGGAACGTCCACCGACGTCGCCTTGATTCAGAATGGCGTTCCGCTGGTGTCTTCGGAGCTGGAAATCGAATATGCGATGCCGATCCATGTCCCTATGCTCGACGTCCACACCGTGGGTGCGGGCGGAGGATCGATCGCTCACGTCAATGAAGCCGGCCTGTTGCAGATCGGGCCGAACAGCGCCGGCGCCATTCCCGGCCCCATCTGTTTCGGTCGCGGCGGCATCGATCCGACCATCACCGATGCGAACCTCGCTCTTGGACGGCTCAATCCCGACCGCTTGCTGGGCGTCGACAACTCCTGCTCGGTCGACATCATCTCGGATGTGATCGGAACCAGGATCGGCCAGCCGCTCGGATTGGGGTCGGCGGCAGCGGCGGCCGCCGTGATCCGTGTCGCGAACGACAAGATGGCCGGCGCCATCCGTCTCGTCTCGTTGTCGAGGGGGCATGATCCGCGCGACTTCGCGCTGTTCGCATTCGGCGGTGCCGGACCGCTTCACGCCGCCGCCCTCGCCCGAGAACTCGGTATTCCGCACGTCATCGTTCCGGCACGCCCGGGACTGACGAACGCCTTGGGATGCCTCGTCGCCGACCTGCGGCGCGATTTCGTACGCACCGTTAACATACCGCTGTCGGCCCTCGTCGAGAACGATGTGACGAGCATCTTGAATGCGCACATCGAAGAAGGCGTGAAGGTTCTCTCCGAAGAAAATGTCGACCTCGAAAAAATCGAATTCGTGCATACCGCGGACATGCAGTTTCAGGGGCAGACTCACATCCTCAACATCGCTCTGTCGGGCAGCGGGATGACCATCGAGCAAATCCACGATGCTTTCGAGGCGGCCTACTGGCATCGCTTTAGGGTCGCCCTCCCGGAGATCAGGCCTGTCCTGGTTAATCTCCATTCCGCCATCATCGGCAAGCGGCGGCCCTTCCCGAACGACGCGTTGACGTCCAGATCGACGGCGGCGTGCGTCCAGGATGCGCGGATAGGGTCGAGGGACGTCTGGTTCGACGATGCGTGGTGCGAGACGCCGATCTACGCGCGCGATCGTCTGCCCCTCAATTGCGGTTTCGTCGGGCCCGCGATCCTGGAGCAGTTGGATGCCACGACGGTCGTCCATCCCGGCAATCAGGTTCGCGTCGATGGTTTCGGCAACGTCATCTTGAAGGTCATGGAGATCAACTCATGAAGCGTATCGATCCCGTCACCCTCGCGGTTATCCAGAATGGCTTGCAGCAGGTCTGCAACGAGATGGATCTGGCCTTCGTTCGGGCAGCCTTCAGTCCGGTCATCGCCGAAGGGCTGGACCGGTCCGACGGCATCTATCATCGACATACCGGTGAACTCATCGCCCAGGGCGAACTCGGTTTGCCGATCTTCGTCGGAACGATGCAGTTTTCCACGAAGGCCGTGATCGATCGCGCCAGGACGGTCGAGGAGGGCGATATCTTCATCCTCAACGATCCCTATCTCGGTGGCACGCATCTGATGGACGTGAAATTCGTCAAGCCGTTCTTCTACGCCGGCAAGCTCTACGCCTGGCTCGCCAACACAGGCCACTGGCCGGACACCGGCGGAATGGTGCCGGGTGGATTTTCGGCCAAGGCTACGGAGGTCGAACAGGAAGGTCTTCGACTGCCGCCGGTGAAACTGTTCAAACGAGGTCAGATCGACGAGGAAATCCTCTCGATCATCCTGTCGAACATCCGCATCGCGGACCAAAGGATCGGCGACATCCGCGCCCAGGCCGCGGCGTTGGAGACGGGCGAGCGCAGATTGACCGAACTGCTGGACCGATACGGTGCGGATACCGTCGAGCACGCGATCGGACTATTGAAGTCGGGCGCGGAGCAACAAATGCGCTCGAAGATCGCGACAATTCCCGACGGGGACTACCGAGCCACAGCCATCGTCGACTCCGACGGCGTGATCGACCGGGCGCTGGAGATCAACCTCGTCATTCGGAAGAGAGGCGGGGAAATGGAATTCGACATGTCGCAGTCCAGTCCGCCATGCCGAGGCCCGATGAACAGCGTCATCGCGACGACCAAGTCCGCCATCTACCTGGCCGTCAAGCATATCTTTCCGGAGGTGCCGATCAACGCCGGCACGTTCGTGCCTCTTCACGTTCCGGTACCCGTCGATACGTTCCTAGACGCCCAGTATCCGCGCCCGGTGTCTGGATGTGCGGCGGAAGTGAGCCAGCGGATCGCCGAGGCCGTGTTTTTGGCTTTGGCCGAGGCTTTGCCCGATCGGCTGTTCGCGGCTCCGGCCGGCACCAGTGGAAATTTGGCGATCGGAGGATATGATCCCGAGTCAGGAAGCAATTTCGTGATGTACATCGTGACCGGCGGCGGTTATGGCGGGTCTGCCGAGTTCGACGGAATTTCGAACGGATGCTCGACGATCGGCATCGCGAAGACGCCGCCGATCGAGATCCTCGAGCAACGCTTTCCCGTGTTGTTCGAGGAATTCGCCATCGCGGAAGACTCGGCCGGCGCCGGAAAGTCGCGAGGTGGCTTCGGCGTCAAGTACGCGGTGTCGCTGTTGCGGGGCGAAGCACGCGCGTCCTTCGTCATGGATCATGGCCGGACCGGACCGCCCGGCGTCTTGGGCGGCGAGGCCGGCCAACCCAACGAGATCGAGATCACGCAGTCCGGGAGCAAGCTCGTTCCTGTACATCTGTCGAAGGACCAGGACATCGAATTGACCGCGGGCGACGTCATTCGGGTCCGGACGCCTGGCGGCGGAGGTTACGGCAACGTTGCCGAACGGCCGCAGGCGCTGACAGATCGCGATCTCCTGCGTTGCTACGGCGCGGTCGCACGCCGACCGAACGTTCTTCGCGCAGCCGAGTAGCGCGCGGCGGCAATCTTTCCAGATCTCTATGATTTCCGGACCGCTCGACTCCGACGACGGCGTCAGTGGTCCGGTACATCCGTTCGAGGCGCATCCGATGTTTCAGTCGATGAAGAACGTTACATGCATCGAAGATCTTCGCAGAATCCACAAGAGACGCGTGCCGAAAGCGTTCTTCGATTATGTCGACCATGGATCTTATTCCGAAGAAACGATGCATGCCAACCGCCGGGACATGGCCAAGCTCACTTTGCGGCCGCGCGCATTCGTCGACGTATCGTCCCTGAGCGTCGCCACCACCATTCTCGGCGAGCCCTGCAACATGCCGATGGTTCTGGCACCTGTCGGCCTCTGCGGACTTCAGTACCAAGACGGCGAAATCCAGGCCTGCAAAGCGGCTCAGGCTGCCGGCATCCCCTTCACGCTTTCGACGATGTCGATCTGTTCGATCGAGGACGTAGCCGAAAATTCGGACCGGCCGTTCTGGTTTCAACTGGCGTTCATGAAAGACCGCGGCTTCATGCGATCGCTGATCGAACGCGCTGCGGCGGCCCATTGCAGCGCATTGGTTTTGACGGTCGATCTACCGGTCAACGGCCAGCGGCACGCCGACGTGAAGAACGGCATGACCGTTCCCCCGACATGGACGTTGGGAAAAGCGATCGATTTCGCCAGCAAGCCGGCATGGATAGAGGGTGTCCTCAGGGGAAAGCGTCGCTCGTTCGGCAATCTGATGGGGTACCCTGGCAGGTCGGACGGCATTACGTCGATTTCCGCATGGATATCCTCGCAGTTCGATCAGTCCATGACCTGGAAGGACATGGACTGGATACGCAGCCTATGGCCGGGAAAGATCGTGGTGAAGGGCATCATGGATGAGGAAGACGGCCAGACGGCAGTGAAGTGCGGTGCGAATGCCATCGTCGTTTCGAACCATGGAGGGCGCCAGCTCGACGGTGCCCCTTCGTCTATCAGCGTGCTTCCCAAGATCGTCAATGCCGTCGGGACCGGTACGGAGATGATGCTCGATGGCGGCGTGCGTTCCGGCCAGGACATCATGCGCGCCCTGGCGCTCGGAGCGAACGCCTGCATGATCGGGCGAGCTTATGTCTACGGGCTCGGAGCGGGCGGCCGGGAAGGCGTGGCGACGGCGATCGAACTGATGAAGAAAGAATTATCGGTGACAATGGCGCTGTGCGGCGTCACGCGTATTTCCGGGATCGGCAAACACGTTCTTTCGGAGAATTAGGGTATTTTTGGATTGATGTGACTCGGGATTCCGTTTCTGCGGGATAAGGCGGAAGATTTGCTGTCCTGATTCGGAGGCGGCGATGACGAAGTTTTCCCCGTGGTAGGCTCATGCGTGGCGAGGGGTTGGCCGACAGCCTGCCGTGGCTTCCCTACCGATTTCCCCGTGGTAGGCTCGATACCGCGGCACTCTCTACATTCACGCAGCCGTGGCTTCCCTACCGATTTCCCCGTGGTAGGCTTGTACTGAGTTTCAGGCGGACAAGAGTTGCGCCGTGGCTTCCCTACCGATTTCCCCGTGGTAGGCTTTGTCCAGAAAAAGGACGATGCAGCCGAGAGC
>CAXUBE010000036.1:0-15389 GCA_964249215.1 uncultured Rhodopseudomonas sp.
GCGTGGCACTCGGCCGCTCCGGCCCGAGCCTGCCGACCCGGCCGCTGCTGGAATTCACCCTGGCCCATGCCCGCGCGCGCGACGCCGTCCACGCCGCGTTCGATGCCGACGGCATTTCGGAAGGACTACGCGAGCTCGGGCTCACGACGGTCGGGCTGTCGAGCCGCGCGCCGGAGCGGACGGCGTATCTCGCCCGGCCAGACCTCGGCCGCAGCCTCGACAATCAGTCCCGCAATTTGCTGGAGGCCGCCGGCGGCGCCTGCGATCTCGCGCTGATGATCGGCGACGGGCTGTCGCCGGTTGCCGTCAACAGCCATGCGGTGCCGCTGCTGCGGCAACTGTTGCCGCGGCTGGCGCAGGCGTCGATCGATATCGGGACCGCGGCGGTTGCGACCGGCGCGCGGGTGGCGCTCGGCGATCAGGTCGGCGCGCTGACGGGAGCGCGGATGATCGTCGTGCTGATCGGCGAACGGCCGGGCCTCTCGGCGTTCGACAGCCTCGGCGCCTATCTGACATTCGCCCCGCGCGTCGGACTGACCGACGCCGAGCGCAATTGCGTCTCCAATATCCACGGCGCCGGCCTCGGCTATGACGAGGCGGCCTACAAGATCGCCTGGCTGGTGGGCGCCGCCCGCGCGCTCGGACGTTCCGGCGTCGCGCTGAAGGACCAATCCGGCGTCGACCGCACGGCCCTTGTCGGCGCGCCGGCCTGAACGCGTCGCGTCGTCCTCGCAGCGCAACGCTGCGCCGTCCTGTGCGCTTGCGAGGACTCGGCGAGTCCTGCTAAAGATGCGCCCGCCCGCAGATTTCCGACGTGTTTTCAAGCACTAGCGTCCGTTGGCGCGGTGGCGGCCGGCCGACTTGCCAGGGACCGGCTCTGCAACGATGCAGGGGCGAGACGACAGGACTGGACAGCGCATGCTGAAGAAAAACGACGACGCCCACGGCGTGCCATCGAAGCCGCAGGCGCTCAGCATTGCGTTCGGGCTGGAGCGGATCGGGCTGATCGCGGTGCGCGCGCCGGTCGTGTCGGCGATCATTCTGCTCGGACTGGTGATCGCTGCGGTGTTCGGCATCGAGCGCATCAAGATCGACGATTCGCTGAGCCAGCTTTTCCGCTCCAATTCCAAGGAATATCGCCAGTACGAGGAAGTCACGCGGCGCTTTCCGTCGACCGAATTCGACGTCCTGGTGGTGGTCGAGGGCAAGAACCTGCTGGAGCGCGGCAACCTCGAAAAGGTGCGCGACCTCGTCACCGACCTGCAACTGGTCGAAGGCACCCGCGGCCTGATCTCGCTGTTCTCGGCGCGGCAGGCGCCCGCGCCCGGCAAATTGCCGGCGGCGCTGTTCCCGAACGAGCTGCCGCAGGGGGCCGACTACGACAAATTCATCGAGACGGTGAAGTTGAACGAGATCATCCGCGGCAAGCTGCTGTCGGAGGACGGCACGCTCGCGCTGATCGTGCTGTCGCTGGAGCCGTCGATCGTCGGCAACAACAAGCTCGGCAAGACCATCGCCGACATCCGCCGCATCATGGCGGACGACCTCGCCGACACCGCGCTTTCGAAGCAATTGTCCGGCGTGCCGGTGATGCAGCTCGAAATCCGCAACGCGGTCGAGCGCGACGGCCTGATCTACAACGTCGCCGGCATTCTCGCCGGCTGCCTGATCGCGATCCTGTTCTTTCGCAAGATCTCGTTCATGATCGTCGCGGCGTTTCCGCCGCTGCTGGCGATCCTGCTGGCGCTCGGCGCGCTCGGCTGGGCCGGCTTCAGCCTCAACATGTTTCTCAACGTGATGACGCCGCTGATCATGGTGATCAGCTTTTCGGATTCGATGCAGCTCACCTTCGCCGCGCGCGACCGCCTGATCGCGGGCGAGGACCGCTTCACCGCGTTCCGCAACGCCGTGCTGGTGGTCGGTCCCGCCTGCGTGCTGACCCACGCCACCGCGGGCATCTCGTTCCTGGCCTTGCAGTTCTCCGATTCCGATCTGATCCGCGCCTTCGGTGAAGCCGGCCTCGCGGCCACCATCATCGCGCTGATCGCGGTGCTGTCGCTGGTGCCGGTGTTCGGCGTGCTGCTGGTGCGCAACGAGCAGGTGTTCGCCGCGAAGTTCAAGACCGCCGACGCCGGCGTCAACGCGCTGCGCGCCTTCTGCTACTGGATCGCGGTGCGGATGGTGAGCCGGCCCGGGCTGTTCAGCCTGATTGCGGTGGTCTTTGTCGGCGGGCTCGGCGCGATCTACGCCAATCTCGAACCCCGCTACCGGCTCGCCGACCAGGTCCCCGACAAGCAGCAGGCCGTCGCCGCCAGCGGACGGCTCGACGCCAAGCTGACCGGCGCCAATCCGATCGACATTCTGGTCGAATTCCCCAAGGGCCAGACGCTGTATTCGCCGGAGACGCTGCAGACCATCGCCGACGTGCACACGTTGGTGGAGAAGCAGGCCGGCGTCGGCAATGTGTGGTCGCTGGAGACGCTGCGGCGCTGGCTTGCCGAGAAAGCGGGTTCCTCGGACGTCGCCACGCTGAAGGAATATGTCGGCGTGATCCCGGAGCATCTGGTGCGGCGCTTCATCTCGGAGGACCAGACCGCGGTGGTGGTGTCCGGCCGCGTGCCGGACCTGGATTCCAGCGAAATCCTGCCGGTGGTCGACAAGCTCGACGCGGCGCTGGGCGCGGTGCGCAAGGCGCATCCTGGCTACGAGATCGCGGTCACGGGCCTGTCGGCGATCGCAGCGCGCAACAGCGCCAACATGATCGAGAAGCTCAACCGCGGGCTGACGGTGGAATTCGCGCTGGTGGCGGTCTTTATCGGGCTGGCGTTCCGGTCATGGGTGGTGATGTTCGCCTGCATCCTGCCCGGCATCTTCCCGGTGGTGCTGTCCGGCACCGTATTGTGGGCGCTGGGCGAGGGGCTGCAATTCGCCAGCGTGGTGGCGCTGACGGTCTCGTTCGGGCTGGGGCTCAGCGCCACCATTCATTTCCTGAACCGGCTGCGGCTCGAAACCGGGCCCGGCACCGACGCCGCGATCGCGGTGGAACGCGCCACCGTGCTGGTCGGTCCGGCGCTGATCCTGACCACGGTGGTGCTGGCCTGCGGGCTGGTGGTGACGGTGTTCTCGGATTTGCCGTCGCTGCGGCTGTTCGGATGGCTCAGCGCGTTTGCGATGGTCGCGGCCTTGATCGCCGATCTGTTCATCCTGCGGCCGACTGCGATGTGGCTGATCAATCTGCAGCAGCGGCTGAGCAGAAAGCCTGTCTGATTTGATCGCGGTACTCCGGTCGCAATCGGTCGGCGCATGAAAAAGCCCCGGACCGTGGACGGTCCGGGGCTGCTTTGTAAATGAAAACGATCAGTCGCGACGATCAGGTGCCTTTTGCCATGCTGATCTCGACGCCGCGGATATCGCCCTTCGAACTGATCGAGACGGTCTGCTTGTTGCCGCGGGTGACCAGCGTGATGCTCGCGGCGAAGCCTGCGGCCTCGACGAAGACGTCGATGGTGCCGTTACCGGCCTTGCCTTGCAGGGTGCCGTTGATGTTGCGGCTGGCTTCGCTCCAACTGCCGGAGACGTTGCCGCCCTGGCTCACGACATTGCTGCTGAGATCGAATTTGTAGCTGTCGCTGGCGCAGCGCAGCGTCTGCTGCAGGCCGACGCCGCCATTGCCGACCTTGTACGTGGCGCGGCAGCGGATTCGCTCATTGGTGCCGTCCGACAGCGAGACAGTTCCGGTGCCGGCCCACGAACCGTCGAACCCCGCGAACGGCCCGGATTGCGCGTGGCCCGCGGCGGTCCACAGCATCAGCGCGGCGCCGACGCCTGCCGCTTTCAGCGCCTGCACGGAAAACTGGGAACGTAGCAGTCTCATTCGTCACACCCCTGAAAAAGCAATCGGCACCGCGCCTTGCGGGATCAGATATTCAGTCGGATCGTCGAGCGGTAGGTTCAAATCGAACATTATCATCGGATGCGGCCGATAGCCAAGCCGACATGGTTCTGCCTGCGGCGGCGTCGATGGTGCAATTTGTCCCGACGTGGTCGATCGGCTTGTCGGGGTGAAGCACTGAACGCGTTGCAATTCAGGGTTTTACGAAGCGGCATCGCACATGGTGCCCGAAGCGTGCGCAGCGGCGCCGTAAATTTGGCCGCAATTGCGGGGGCAATTGTCAGCCGGTCCTTTCTGTGGGAAGGGCCGCCAGCCAGAAAATCCGCAGGACGCGGCGTTGGCCTCGGTCGTCGCCCCCGCGCTCCGAATCTGCCGAAACCGAAGGAAGAAAATGCCGAAATTTTTCGTCGCACTTGCCGTGTTCGTGGTCACAATCGCACCTGCGGCGATGGCCCAGCGCGGCGGCACCGATTCGGAGCAGGCCGCCTGCACGCGCGACGTGTCGCGTTACTGCCGCAAGGTCATCGATCAGGGCGATTTCACGGTGCTCGCGTGCCTGAAGGAGAATCGCGCCAAACTCTCCGGCCCCTGCAAACAGGTTCTGATCAACCACAACCAGTAGGCTTCCGCCTGCGTCCGGCCGCGGCACCGCTCGGTGCGGGCTTGCTGAAATCGTCAATAATATTGGTTAGGCCGGCCGATTTCCTTTATATGGCGTCGCGATCGCAACCGTTCCGGCGCACCGGAGCGGAGGGCGGCCGTCAGCGCGTGCCGAAACGAAGTAGCCAGTCCCGATGACCTCCGCGAGCGAGCTGCGATCCGGCAAGACCCACCGCGACGAGAACTTTCCGGTCGCGTCCTGGATCATTCATCCGCGGCACCGCGCGTTGATCCTCGCCTTCTACAACTTCGTCCGTACCGCCGACGACATCGCCGACCACGCCACGCTCGCGGCGGCTGAAAAGCTGCGTTACCTCGATCTCATGGAAGCCGAGTTGCTTGGGCAGGGCGACACCCAGCCCGAAGCTGTCAGGCTGCGGCTGGTTCTCGCCGAACGCGGCATGGCGCCGCGCCATGCGCTGGACATGCTGATCGCGTTTCGCATGGACGTCACCAAGCTGCGCTACGAGACCTGGGATGAGGTGATCGACTATTGCCGCTATTCGGCAATGCCGGTGGGGCGCTTCATGCTCGACGTGCATGGCGAGAGCACCGCGACCTGGGCGGCCTCGGATGCGCTGTGCGCCGGCTTGCAGATCAACAATCATTTGCAGGATTGCGGCAAGGACTACCGCGCCCTTAACCGCGTCTACCTGCCGCGCGACGCGCTGGCCGCGGCCGGCGCTTCGGTCGAGCAATTGGGCCTCGACCGATCGCCGCCCACGCTGCTGGACTGCCTGCATGCGCTCGCCAGGCGCACCGCGGGCGTGCTCGACGACGGCAGGTCGCTCGGCGTCGAGGTGCGCGATGTCCGGCTCGGGCTGGAAATCGCGGTGATTCAGGCGTTTGCCGACAGAATCGTACGCCTGCTGCAGGTCCGCGATCCGCTCAGCCAGCGCGTGCATCTGAAGCCGCTCGATCTCTTGAGCCACAGCATGGCCGCGATGGCCGGCGAACTCGCGCGCCGCACCATCGGACGCCGCGCCGTCTCCAAGACGGCGCCCGGCCCATGAGCATGCAGAGCGCGTCCGCGCCGGCCGAGCACAAGGGCGTGGCGCTCGGCAGTTCGTTCTATGCCGCGATGCGCATTCTGCCGCGCGAACAGCGCGACGCGATGTTTCAGGTCTACAGCTTCTGCCGCGACGTCGACGACATTGCCGATTCCAACGGGCCGCGCCCGCAACGTCTTGCAGCGTTGCAGCAATGGCGCGACGACATCGACGCCTTGTATCGCGGCGACCCGCCGCCGCGGCTGCGCGATTACGTCGCTTCGGTACGCCGCTTCGGCCTGCAACGCGCCGATTTCCAGGCCGTCATCGACGGCATGGAGATGGACGTGCCGGCGGATATCCGCGCGCCGGACGAAGCCACGCTCGATCTTTATTGCGACCGCGTCGCCAGCGCCGTCGGCCGGTTGTCCGTGCGCATCTTCGGGCTGCCGCAGGACGACGGCATCGCGCTCGCCCATCACCTCGGCCGCGCGCTGCAACTGACCAACATCCTGCGCGACATCGACGAGGATGCCGCGATCGGCCGGCTCTATCTGCCCGCCGAGGGGTTAAAGAGCGCCGGCATCACCGGCACCGATCCGCTGACCGTGGCCGCGAACCCGGCGCTGCCGCGCGTCTGCGCGCCGCTGATCGCGCGGGCCCGCGGCCATTTCGAGCGCGCCGACGCGATCATGAACAACAATGCGCGGCGTCTGGTGCGGGCGCCGCGGATCATGTCGAAATACTACCATTCCATCCTGCAATTGCTGATCGCCCGCGGCTTTGCTCCGCCGCGCCGGCCGGTCAAGCTCGGCAAGGCGTCGCGGATCGCGATCCTGCTGCAATACGCGATCGTCTGATGGCGAAAACCGTCCACGTCATCGGCGCCGGGATTTCGGGCCTCGCCGCCGCGATACGGTTATCCGATGCCGGCTGCGCCGTTTCGATCCACGAGGCGACGCAGCATGCCGGCGGGCGCTGCCGCTCTTATTTCGATGCCGCGACGGGCCTCGTGATCGACAACGGCAATCATCTGTTGTTGTCGGGCAACCGCGCCGCCGTCGGCTATGCTCGCGCGATCGGCACCGAGGCCGGGCTGGTCGGCCCTGCCAGCGCGCGGTTTGCGTTCGTCGATGTGAATTCCGGCCGAAAGTGGACGCTCGATCTCGGCGACGGCCGGCTGCCATTGTGGGTGCTCGACGCGGCGCGCAGGGTGCCGGATACCGGCCTGCGCGATTATCTGGCGCTGATGCCGCTGATCTGGGCATCGCCGAACAGATCGATCCGCGACACCGTCCGATGCGACGGCACGCTGTATCAGCGGCTGGTGCAGCCGCTGCTGCTGGCGGCACTCAACGTCGATCCGCCCGACGGTTCGGCCGGGCTCGCCGGCGCCGTCGTGCGCGAGACGCTGCTCGCCGGCGGGCAGGCATGCCGGCCGCTGATCGCGCGCGACGGATTGAGCGCGGTGCTGGTCGAGCCGGCGGTCAAGCTGTTGCGCGAACGCAGCGCCGGCGTCCGCCTCGGCCACGAGTTGCGCGCGCTGACCATGTCCGGCGACCGCGTCGGCGCGCTGGATTTCGGCACAGACACGATCTCGGTCGGCGTCGACGACGCCGTGGTGCTGGCGGTGCCGCCGCGTCCCGCTGCGGCGCTGCTGCCGGGGCTGAAGACGCCCGACAAATACCGCGCGATCGTCAACGCGCATTTCCGCTTCGATCCGCCGGCAGGCCTGCCGCCGCTGACCGGCGTGATCGGCGGGCTGGTGGAATGGCTGTTCGCGTTTCCGAACCGGCTGTCGATCACCATCAGCAATGGCGACCGCCTGATCGACCAGCCGCGCGACGAACTGGCGCGAACGATCTGGGCCGAGATCTGCAAGGTCGCCGGCATCAGTGCCGCGTTGCCGCCATGGCAGATCGTGCGCGAACGCCGGGCGACCTTCGAGGCGACGCCGGAGCAGAACGCGCTGCGTCCCGCTGCCGTCACCGGGCGGAGAAACCTGTTTCTCGCCGGCGACTGGACTGATACAGGGTTGCCGGCCACCATCGAGGGATCGGTGCGCTCGGGGAACCGGGCGGCCGACCTCGTGCTGACACTGCACCAGGCCTGACCGGAAGGGTCGCTCGCGCGGCGCACGGAGATATCGAGCAAGATGCCATCCGGTCTCCGCATTCCCGACGCCGACCCGCTCGACGCCAGCATCGCCGCCGCCAGGCAGGCGCTGATCGGCCATCGGCAGGCCGATGGCCATTGGGTGTTCGAACTCGAGGCCGACAGCACCATCCCGTCGGAATACGTGCTGCTGCGGCACTATCTGGGCGAGCCGGTCGACACGGTGCTCGAAGCCAAGATCGCGGCCTATCTGCGCCGCACCCAGGGCGCCCATGGCGGCTGGCCGCTGGTGTACGAAGGCGCCTTCGACATGAGCGCCAGCGTAAAATCGTATTTCGCGCTGAAGATGATCGGCGACAGCGCCGACGCGCCGCATATGGCGAAAGCGCGCGAGGCGATCCGCTCCCGCGGCGGCGCGATCCACAGCAACGTATTCACGCGCTTCATGCTGTCGATGTTCGGCGTGCTGAGCTGGCGCAGCGTACCGGTGCTGCCGGTCGAGATCATGCTGCTGCCGATGTGGTTTC
This sequence comes from uncultured Rhodopseudomonas sp., assembly GCA_964249215.1. GTDB lineage: Bacteria > Pseudomonadota > Alphaproteobacteria > Rhizobiales > Xanthobacteraceae > CAXUBE01. Next base: position 8,184 of record CAXUBE010000036.1, read on the forward strand.
CGTTTCATCTCAACAAGATGTCGTACTGGGCACGCACCACGATCGTGCCGCTGATGGTGCTCGCGGCGCTCAAGCCGCGCGCGGTCAACCGCGGCAATGTCGGCATCGACGAACTGTTCCTGCAGGATCCGGCCTCGATCGGCATGCCGGCCAAGGCGCCGCATCAGAACGCGGCGCTGTTCAAGCTGTTCGGCGCCATCGACAAGGTGCTCCGCGTGATCGAGCCGCTGTCGCCGAAGCGGCTGCGCGCCTATGCGATTCGGAAAGCGGTGGACTTCGTCGAGTTGCGGTTGAACGGCGAGGACGGTCTCGGCGCGATCTATCCGCCGATGGCCAATACCGTGATGATGTACAAGGTGCTGGGCTATCCGGAAGATCATCCGCCGCGCGCCATCACCCGGCGCGGCATCGACAGGCTGCTGGTTATCCACGAGGACGAAGCCTATTGCCAGCCGTGCGTATCGCCGGTCTGGGACACCGCGCTTGCCTGTCACGCGCTGGCCGAGGCGGACCGCTCGCAGCCGTCGGCGCAGATGCGCGAGGCGCTCGACTGGCTGCTGCCCAAGCAGGTGCTCGACGTCAAGGGCGACTGGGCGGTGAAGCGGCCGCACCTGCGTCCCGGCGGCTGGGCTTTCCAGTACGCCAACGCCTATTATCCGGACCTCGACGACACCGCGGTCGTGGTGATGGCGATGGACCGCGCACGGCGCGCCGAGCCGAATACGCGGTACGATGCATCGATCGCCCGCGCCCGCGAATGGATCGAGGGCATGCAAAGCCGCGACGGCGGCTGGGCGGCGTTCGACGTCAACAATTTGGAATATTATCTCAACAATATCCCGTTCTCGGATCATGGCGCGCTGCTCGATCCGCCGACCGAAGACGTCACCGCGCGCTGCGTCTCGATGCTGGCGCAGCTCGGCGAGACCGTGCAATCGAGCCGGACGCTCGCCGCCGGCGTCGCCTATCTGCGCAACACCCAGCTTGCGGATGGCTCCTGGTACGGCCGCTGGGGCATGAATTACATCTACGGCACCTGGTCGGTGCTGTGCGCGCTGAACGCCGCCGCCGTGGACCATGACGATCCGGCGATCCGCCGGGCGGTCGGCTGGCTCGTGTCGATTCAGAACGCCGACGGCGGCTGGGGCGAGGACGCGGTCAGCTATCGGCTGGATTATAAAGGTTACCAGCGATCGGCGACCACCGCATCACAAACGGCATGGGCTTTGCTTGCACTCATCGCAGCCGGAGAAGTGGAGCATCCGGCCGTACAGAGGGGCGTGCAGCACCTGAAAAGCACACAGACCGAAAAAGGCCTTTGGGACGAGCAGCGCTATACCGCAACAGGCTTCCCGCGCGTGTTTTATTTGCGTTATCATGGCTATGCAAAGTTCTTTCCGCTCTGGGCGCTGGCGCGGTATCGAAATTTGAGGAGCACGAACAGCAAGGTGGTAGGGGTCGGAATGTGATTTTGGGGGCAGGGGGCGAATCTTTCGCGGGTGGGGATCCGCGGCCGATTCTCATCGTGACTGGACTTGTGCAGGAGGCCCGCATTGCGGCCGGGCCGGGACTGACAGTTATCTGCAGCTCCAGCGACCCGCGCCAGCTTCGTGCGCTGCTTGCCGACATCGATCCCGCCTCGGTCCGCGGCGTGGTCAGCTTCGGCGTCGCCGGCGGCCTCGATCCCAAGCTCAAATCCGGCGATGTCGTGGTTGCGACCGAGGTCATGGCGGGCGACCGCCGCTGGGAAGCCGCCCCCGAACTCACCTATGAATTGATCGGCAGCGCCGGGCTCGGCCGCGAGCGCCTGATCCGCGGCGGTCTTGCCGGCGTCGACCGGGTGGTCTCCGCCAAGGACGGCAAGGCCGCGCTGCATTCGGAGACCGGCGCCGCGGCCGTCGACATGGAAAGCCACATCGCGGCCGCCTATGCCGCGGGAGCCGGGCTCCCCTTCGCCGCGCTGCGCGTGATCAGCGATCCGGCCAACCGCGCGCTGCCGGCCATCGTCGCGATCGCGATCAAGCCCAACGGCGATATCGATCTGCGCAAGGTGCTCCGCGGGATCGCCCGCAACCCGTCGTCGATCAGGTCGCTGGTTTCGACCGGCATCGACTTCAATCGGGCGCTCCGCAGCTTACGCGGCTGTCGAGGCTTTATGCTTGACGGTGTCAGCCTCGTCCCGGCGGATCTCTGACAGCTTCTTCTGGACCTGCTCGGAAAAGATGAACTGCGCCGGGCGCTGCTTGTCGAGATTGATCTCGGGCGCCATCGGTCCGGTGGTACGCACGCCGCGTAGCGCCACCCACATCGCCTTCAACGGGTTGCTCAGCGCCGCATTGGCAGCGGTCGGCTCGTAGCCGCAATGCGCCATGCAGTCCGCGCACTTTTCGTACTTGCCGGTGCCGTAGCTCTCCCAGTCGGTGGTCTCCATCAGTTCCTTGAAGGTCTTGGTGTAGCCCTCGCCGAGCAGATAGCACGGCTTCTGCCAGCCGAAGATGTTGCGCGCCGGCATTCCCCACGGCGTACACTCGTAGGACTGATTGCCGGCGAGGAAATCGAGGAACATGCCGGAGTGCATGAAATTCCATCTCTTGCCCTTGCCCAGCGCGAACACGTCGCGGAACAGCGTCTTGGTCTTGGTGCGGTTGAGAAAGTGCGCCTGATCCGGTGCGCGCTCATAGGCGTAGCCGGGCGACATCGACACGCCGACGCCGAGTTCGGTGGTGAAGTCTAGGAATTTCGCGATGTCTTCGGCGGCGTGGCCGTCGAAGATCGTGGCGTTGACGTTGACGGTGAAGCCGCGGGCCTTGGCGGCCTTGATGGCGGAGACCGCGCGGTCGAACACGCCCTTTTGCGATACCGCCTTGTCATGATGCTCCTGCAGACCGTCCAGATGCACGGAGAAGAACAGGTAGGGCGACGGCTCGAACAGATCGAGCTTCTTTTCCAGCAGCAATGCGTTGGTGCACAGCGAGACGAACTTCTTGCGGGCGACCAGGCCACGCACGATCTCGCCGATCTCCTTGTGGATCAGCGGCTCGCCGCCCGGAATCGCGACCATCGGCGCGCCGCACTCGTCGGCGGCGTCCCAGCATTCCTGCGCCGTCATCCGGCGATTGAGGATCGCGTCGGGATAGTCGATCTTGCCGCATCCGACGCAGGCAAGGTTGCAGCGAAACAACGGCTCGAGCATCAGCACCAGCGGGTAGCGCTTGTTGCCGAGCAACTTCTGCTTTGCAAGGTACGCGCCGATCCGCAACTCTTTGAAAAACGGAATGACCATTACGGGTACTTCTCTTTCAATTCAGGAATAGGCGACCCTGGCCGGAGCCAGTTCCGCGGGCAGCACGAATTCGATGTTTTCTTCCCGACCCGGAAGCACCGACACCTGGACCGGGCCGATGCGCCGCAGCGCCTCGATCACGTCGTCCACCAGGACCTCGGGAGCGGACGCGCCGGCGGTGATTCCCACCGCCTTGGCGTTCTTCAGCCAGTCCGGATTGAGTTCGCTGCCGTCGGCGATCAGGTAGCTCGCGATGCCGACTTCAGTGCCGATCTCGCGCAGCCGGTTCGAATTCGAGCTGTTATTGGCGCCGACCACAAGGATCAGGTCGACCAGCTTGGAAAGGTCTCTGACCGCGGATTGGCGATTTTGTGTCGCATAACAGATATCGCGCGTATCGGGACCCTGAATATCGGTAAATCTTTGTTCCAGCGCGGTAATAATGTCCTTGGTGTCGTCGACGCTGAGCGTGGTCTGGGTGATGTAGGCGACCGGCGTGTCGGCTGGCAAGGTCAATGCCGCAACCTCGGCGACATTCTGCACCAGCACCACCGGACCGGGGACCTGGCCCATGGTGCCGACCACCTCGGGATGGCCCTCATGGCCGATCAGGATCAGCGAGCGGCCCCTGCCGACGTAGCGCTTGCCCTGGTTGTGCACCTTGGTCACCAGCGGGCAAGTGGCGTTGAGCACCGGAAGCCCGCGGAGCGAGGCTTCCTCCTCGACGCTCCTTGCAACGCCATGGGCGCTGAACACGGTCACGGCCTTGGGCGGAACCTCGGACAGGTCCTCGACGAAGATCGCGCCCTTGGCCTTCAGGCTCTCGACCACGTATTTGTTGTGAACAATCTCGTGGCGGACATAGACCGGCGGTCCATACTTTTCGAGCGCGCGCTCGACGATCTCTATCGCGCGAACCACGCCGGCACAGAACCCGCGGGGCTGGGCCAGAAACACCTCGAGGGGACGACGATCAGGCAAGGGGCACCAAGTTCATGTTATCACTCTAACTCTTGGTAACATACTCCGCAATTTCCGTACCACGTTTGGGGTGGTAAGAAGCGTTCAGGACGCAGTTGTGACCGGCGCGCCACAGAACGCCCTTGGCAACCCGCCCTGGTAAGGATTACGTCCCCGCAGAGACCCCGGCCGCCCCTTCTTAAGCCATTTTGGCGGTTCCTTGAAGCGCGATACCGTCATGGCCAATTAGAACCAACGGAACCGGTCACCCGGACCCGCATTCTAGGCAGGCGAAATCCAACAGAAAGAGCAAAAGTGCTGACAAGTGTTGTCGTTACCATTGTCAAAGCTTGCACAAGGTTTGCCACTTTTACTGTCTTGGTCGCAGCTATTCTTGGAGTCGCCGGCGGCGTCTACACCGCCCGCAACTTCAGCATCAATACCGACATCAACCGGCTGATCTCGCCCGATCTGGACTGGCGCAAGCGCGATATCGCGTTCGACAAGGCATTCGACCAGGAACGGCTGATCCTGGCCGTGGTGGAAGCGCCGACGGCGGAATTCGCCGATGCCGCCGCGGCCGCGCTCGCGGAGAAATTATCAAGCAATAAGAGTGATTTCGACTCGGTCAAGCGTCTCGGCGCGGGGCAATTCTTCGAGCAGAACGGGCTCTTGTTCCTGCCGACCGAGGAAGTCGGCAAGGTCACGAGCCAGTTTCAGTCCGCAGCGCCGCTGATCGAGATCATGGCAGGCGATCCGAGCCTGCGCGGCCTCACCGGCGCGCTCGAAACCGGCATGGCCGGCCTCAAGCGCGGCCAGTTCACGCTCGACAGCACCGCGCGGCCGTTTTCGATGATCGCGCAAACCATCGAGACCGTGCTCAAGACCGGCGCCGGCACCTTTTCCTGGCGCCAACTGGTAAGCGACAAGCCGGTCCCGGATTCCGAGCTGCGTTCGTTCATCGAGGTGAAGCCGATCCTCGATTTCGAGGCGCTGGAGCCGGGCAAGGGTGCGACCGACGCGATACGGCAGGCCGCAAAGGAGCTCAATCTCGCCGACGAGTTCAAGGCGAGGGTGCGCCTCACCGGCCCGGTACCGATCGCCAACGAGGAATACGCCACCGTACAGGAGGGCGCGGTCGTCAACGGCATCGGCACGGTGCTGGTGGTGATGGTGATCCTGTGGCTGGCGCTGCATTCCGGCAAAATCATCTTTGCGGTGGCGCTGACGCTGGCCGTCGGCCTGTCGCTGACGACCGCGGTCGGGCTGATGATGGTCGGCGCCCTCAGCCTGCTGTCGATCGCCTTTGCCGTGCTGTTCGTCGGGCTGGGCGTCGACTTCGGAATCCAGTTCAGCGTGCGCTACCGTTCCGAGCGCTACAAGACCGACGATCTGCCGCTCGCGCTGGAAAATGCAGCGCGCTATTCGGCGATCCCGCTTTCGCTCGCGGCGATGGCGACCGCCGCCGGCTTCCTGTCGTTCCTGCCGACCGACTATCGCGGCATTTCCGAACTCGGCAAGATTGCCGGCGCGGGCATGCTGATCGCGTTTCTGGCCAGCATCACCGTGCTGCCGGCGCTGCTCAGTCTGCTCAATCCGGCGGGCGAGAAAGAACCGCTCGGCTATGCGTTCCTGGCGCCGGTCGATCACTTCCTTGAACAACACCGCATCGCGATCGTCTCGACGACGATCGCCATCGCGGTGCTGGGCCTGCCGCTGTTGTACTTCCTGCGGTTCGATTTCAACCCGATCAATCTGCGCAATCCGAAGGTCGAATCGATCGCCACCTTCCTCGACCTTCGCAAAGACCCCAACACCGGCGCCAACGCCATCAACGTGATGGCGCCGTCCGAAGACGCCGCGCGCCGGATCGAAGCCAAGCTGTCGAAAGTGCCCGAGGTGTCCCGGACGCTGTCGCTCGACACCTTCGTGCCGCAGGAGCAGCCCGCCAAACTCAAGCTGATCCAGGCCGGCGCGAAGGTGCTCGAGCCCGCGGTCAATCCGGATACCGTCGATGCCGCGCCGAGCGACGAGGAGAACGTCGCCGCGCTCAGGCAGTCCGCCGAGAGCCTGGCCAAGACCGCCGCCGACAAGAAGGGCGCCGGCGCCGATGCGGCGCGGCGGCTTTCTGCCGGGCTGTTGCAGGTGGCGCAGGCCGATCCGAAAACCCGCGACGCCGTGCAGAGCGTCTTCATCAAGCCGCTGCAATTGGCGCTCGCGCAATTGCGCAATTCGCTGCAAGCCAAGCAGGTGACGTTGCAGACGCTGCCGGACGATATCGTGTCGTCCTGGAAAACCAAGGAGGGCGCGGTGCGCGTCGAGGCATTGCCGCGCGGCGATCCCAACGACAACGACACGCTTCGCAAGTTTGCCGGCGCGGTCTTGCAGGCCGAGCCGAACGCCGTCGGCGGACCGGTCTCGATCCTGAAATCCGGCGACACCATCGTGTCGGCCTTCATCCAGGCCGGCTGCTGGGCGCTGTTGTCGATCGCGCTTCTGTTGTGGCTGTGCCTGCGCCGGATAGGCGACGTGCTGCTGACGCTGGTGCCGCTGTTGGTCGCCGGCGCTGTGACGCTCGAATTCTGCGTCCTGATCGGGCTGCCGCTGAACTTCGCCAACATCGTCGCCTTGCCGCTGCTGCTCGGCGTCGGCGTCGCGTTCAAGATCTACTACGTGACCGCCTGGCGCGCGGGCCACACCAATCTGCTGCAGTCGGCGCTGACGCGCGCGATCTTCTTCAGCGCGCTGACGACCGCGACGGCGTTCGGCAGCCGGTGGCTGTCGAGCCATCCCGGCACCGCGAGCATGGGCAAGCTGCTGGCGCTGTCGCTGGTGACGACGCTCGCGGCCGTGCTGCTGTTCCAGCCGGCGCTAATGGGTAAGCCGCGCAATCTCGGGGAGTAGGCAGATATCGCCGACGGGATCGGCGGGCTGGCCCGGCTTCTGGCCGGCCGCCTTCGGCA
>CAXUBE010000037.1:0-15049 GCA_964249215.1 uncultured Rhodopseudomonas sp.
CTCGCGGCGATGTCGCAACCGGACTCGCGCGATCCGTGGTGGGTGCCCGCGCCGCTCGAGGGGCCGGCAATCCCGAAGCGCGCCGCGCTGTGCCTTGCCCCGGATGGTCTCGAAACGTCGCCGGAGGTGCGCGAGGCGGTCGCCGATGCGGGCCGTCGTCTGGCGAACGCGCGATGGGCCGTCGAGGACATCACCGCGACGCCGCCGCTGCGCGAAGCCGCGGACTTGCAGGCGCGACTGTGGCTCGGCGACGGCTACGAAGCGATGCTGGACGCGGCCGAGCGCGAGGGCGACCCCGGTGCACTGGCCTGTCTGCGCGGCAATCGCGACAAGGTCGTCAACGACATGGCGGCCTACTTGAAGATTCTCACGCGCCGCGCGACGCTGACACGGCAATGGCTGGCGTTCTTCGAGCGTTACGACGTTCTGTTGATGCCGGTGTCGGGCGAGCTGCCGTTCGCCAATGCGCTCGACCTCAAGGACGACGCGTCGTTCGCGCGCGTATGGCACGCGCAGATGCCGCAGGTCGGCATTCCGTTCGTCGGCCTGCCGGCGCTTGCGGTCTCGACCGGCCTCGTCGGGCGCATCCCGGTTGGCGTGCAAATCGTGTCCGGACGCTACCGAGAAGATTTGTGCCTGCGTGCCGGCGAGGCGATCGAGACCGGCGGCACGCCGGCCGCGCCGATCGATCCGGTGTCTTGAAAATCAACCTCACGCAGGACGGCGCTCATGGCTTCTGTGTACGATTTCACCGCGCGGACGCTGGCGGATGCGGAAATGCCGCTGCGGCAGTTCGAGGGTCAGGTGCTCCTGATCGTCAACACCGCGAGCGCGTGTGGCTTCACGCCGCAATACAAAGGGCTCGAAGAGCTGCAACAGGCCTACGCGTCACGCGGGTTTTCGGTGCTGGGTTTTCCGTGCAATCAGTTCGGCGCGCAGGAGCCCGGCGATGCCGCGCAGATCGAGCAGTTCTGCGAAAGCAATTACGGCATCAGCTTTCCGGTGTTCGCCAAGATCGACGTCAACGGCGCCGGCGCGCACCCGTTGTACAAATTCCTGAAAAGCGAAAAGACCGGGCTGTTCGGCCCGTCGATCAAATGGAATTTCACCAAATTTCTGGCGGACCGGTCCGGCAAGGTCGTGGCGCGCCACGCTCCCACCACGCCGCCGGCCTCGCTCGCCAAGCGCATCGAAGCGCTGCTGTGACCTGTGAAGGATAAAGGATGACCATCGAGCTACCCGACCGTCTCTCCAACGATCCGCGAAGCCCGTATTACAACGAGGAGATCCTCGCGCTGGACGTCGGCATCCGTTTCAAGGGCGCGGAGAAGACCAACGTCGCCGAATACTGCGTCAGCGAGGGATGGATTCGCGTCACCGCGGGCGCCGCAAAGGACCGCTACGGCAATCCCTTGACCATCAAGGTCAGCGGTCCCGTCGAGCCGTATATTCGCGGGACCTGATCCCGGCCGGCGCGTCTGCGGTTTTTGTGCAACTATCAGGTCGCCGCGACCCGATCACGCATGCCTCGCTGACGCTTTGGGCTTGCGGCAGCAGGCGGCCGACTGCAAACATACGGTCTGCGCTACGATGAGTCCGGCTTTTGCCGGTTCAGTTGGAGGGCTTGGCCGGTGTCGATGTCGCAGCCGCGCGCCAAACGCCGCTTTCAATTGCTTCTGATCAAGCCTTCGCATTACGGCGAAGACGGCTACGTCATCCGGTGGTGGCGGGCTACCATCCCATCGAATTCGCTGGCGAGCGTCTACGGCATTGCCGTCGAAAGCGCGTCGCATGGCGCGCTCGGCCCCGATGTCGAGATCGACATCGAGGCGATGGATGAGTTCAATACCCGCATCGATATCCGCAAGCTGCTGAAGCGGCTCGCCGACCACGACAATTTCGGGATGGTGGCGCTGGTCGGCGTGCAATCCAACCAGTATCCGCGCGCGCTTGATATCGCGCGGCCGTTCCGGGCGGCGGGCGCGCAAGTCGCAATCGGCGGGTTCCACGTCTCGGGCTGCCTGTCGATGCTCGACGGCAAGGCGGTCGAACTCGACGCCTGCCGTGACCTCGGCATATCGATCTTCGCCGGCGAGGCGGAAGGCCGCATGGACATGCTGCTACGCGACGCGGCCGCCGGCCAATTGAAGCCGGTGTACAATTTCCTCGACGATCTGCCGGGGATCGACGGCACGCCGGTGCCGTTTCTGCCGCTCGCCAACGTCAAACGCACGCTCGGGCTTTCGACGAGCTTCGATGCCGGCCGCGGCTGTCCGTATCAGTGCTCGTTCTGCACCATCATCAACGTGCAGGGGCGGCGGTCGCGGTTTCGCTCGCCCGACGATATCGAGGCGCTGGTGCGCCAGAACTGGAAGCAGGGCGTCAGCAAGTTCTTCATCACCGACGACAATTTCGCCCGCAACAAGGATTGGGAGGCGATCCTCGACCGCCTGATCTGGCTGAAGGAAGAGCAGGGCATCCCGCTCGGTCTGCTGATCCAGGTCGATACGCTGTGCCACAAGATCCCGAACTTCGTCGAAAAGTCGAAACGCGCCGGCGTCACCCGCGTATTCCTCGGGTTGGAAAGCATCAATCCCGACAATCTGCTGCAGGCCAAGAAGCGGCAGAACAAGATCACCGAATACCGCACCATGCTGCTGGCGTGGAAGGCGCAGGGCATCATCACGCTCGCCGGCTACATCCTGGGTTTTCCCGGCGATACCAGCAAGACCATCCTGCGCGACATCGACATCATCAAGCGCGAATTGCCGATCGACATCCTCGAATTCTTCTGCCTGACGCCGCTGCCGGGCTCCGAGGACCATCAGAAGCTTTGGAAAGCCGGCGTCGAGATGGACCCCGATCTCAACAATTACGACATCGAGCACGTCTGCACCGCGCATCCGAAAATGTCGCGGCAGGAGTGGGAAGGCATCTATCAGGAGACCTGGCGGCGCTATTACGATCCGGCGCATGTCGAGACGCTGCTCAAGCGCGCCGCCGCGACCGGGATCAAGCTCGGCAGCATGGTCAAGCTGCTGCTGACGTTCTCGCTGATGGTCTCGCTGGAGCGGGTCCATCCGCTGCAAAGCGGCATCTTCCGGCTGCGGCATCCGCTGGAGCGCCGGCCGGGATTGCGCAAGGAGAGCACGCTGCTGTTCTGGCCGCTTCTGTGGCTTGAACTTGCGCGCAAGACCGCCGTGATCCTGTCGACCGCGTTTCGGCTGAGCATGGTCGCGATCAGGGTCGCGCGCGATCCGAAGCGGCTCGACTACATGGATCAGGCGCTGACGCCGGTCACCGCCGGCGACGAGACCGAACTCGAGATGTTCACCCACACCATGTCGGCGAAGCAGGCGGTCGCGCATCGCAACAAGGTGCTCAAACTGACCCGCGGTGCCGCCTGAGATATGTTTGCGGCGATATCTCGCAATTGCTGCGTAACAGCTTGAATATATTCGGGATTATTGGGTGTTTCAGGAATTGACGTGCACGAAATCGCGCAGCAGCGGGTAGATCTCGTTGTTCCAGCGCCGCCCGCTGAACACGCCGTAATGGCCGACGCCGGCCTGCATGTGGTGCACCTTGCGATAGGCCCGCACCCCGGTGCACAGATCCTGTGCGGCGAGCGTCTGCCCGATCGAGCAGATATCGTCCTTTTCGCCTTCGACCGTCATCAGTCCCATGCGCTTCACCGCGCCGAGGTTTACCGGCCGGTCGTAATGCATCAGCTTGCCTTGCGGCAGCAGATGCTCCTGGAATACGTCGCGCACGGTCTCGATGTAGAACTCCGCCGGCAGGTCCATCACCGCGAAATATTCGTCGTAAAACGTCTTGATCGTGGTGGCTTTTTCGACCTCGCCCTTGGCCAGATGATCGGCCAGATCGACGTGCGACTTGATGTGACGCTCGAGGTTCATCGAGACAAAGGCCGTGAGCTGGATGAAGCCGGGATAGACCTGCCGAAACGCGCCGCGGCACTGAAACGGCACGAAGTTGATCAGGTTTTCCTCAAACCATTTGATCGGCTTGCTCTTGGCGAAAGCGTTGACCTTGGTCGGCTGGATTCGGGTGTCGATCGGCCCCGCCATCAGGGTCAGGCTCGCCGGCCGCGCCGGATGATTGTCCTCCGACATGATCGCCGCGGCGGCGAGCGCGGAAACCGACGGCTGGCAGATCGCCACCATGTGCGAGCGCGGTCCGAGCACGTTGAGAAACTGGATCAGGTGATCGGTGTAATCGGCAAGGCTGAACGCGCCCTTGTCCAGCGGTATGTCGCGCGGGTTGTGCCAGTCGGTGATGTAGACGTCATGGTCCTGCAGCAGCGTCTGCACGGTGCCGCGCAACAGCGTTGCGAAGTGACCGGACATCGGCGCCACCAGCAGCATCTTGGGCTGCTCCGGCGCGTGCTCCTTCTTGAAATGCAGCAACGACCCGAACGGCGTCGAAAACGCGACTTCCTCGGTCACCGGAACGAGCTGGTTGCCGACCAGCACCGGCTTGATATCGTAAGCGGGCCGAGCGTAGGTCAGGGCCGAGCGCGAGATCAATTCCAGTGCCGCCGCGAGCCGGCCGAACAACTGGCCCGACACGTCCGGGGGGATCAGATTGAGGTATTTCAGCGCCGATGCCGCGCCGGTCCGCCAGGGCGCCGCCATGTCCATGTGGTTCTGGTAGGCCTGATACATCATTGACATCATTCTCAGTCCCCGATCGTGCCGCCATGCAATATCGAAGCCAGCGAAGAGTCAAATAGCACTGATTGTGGCATGTCGCTTGCTGGCCGCCATGGCGATCGGATCGCCGCCAACCTTGAGAACGGGCCATTTTCGATTCACACTCGCGGTGCGGGCGTGCCGGGTGCAGGCGCGCAAGGGAGAACGTCATGGCGAACGCGACATTGACCATCAGCAGCAAGAATTATTCGTCATGGTCGCTGCGCGGCTGGCTGCTCACCAAATTCTCCGGATTGGAGTTCGACGAGATCGTCACCTCGGCGGACGATGCCTCCGCGCGGGCGGAAATCCTGCTGCTGTCGTCGTCGATCCTGGTGCCGTGCTTGCGGCATGAGGGCGCGGTGGTATGGGACACGCTGGCGATCGGCGAGTATCTCAACGAGGTGATGCCGCATGCCGGGCTGTTGCCGGCGGACCGCGTCGCGCGGGCGCATTGCCGCTCGATTTCCGGCGAAATCCATTCCGGCTTCACCACCTTGCGCGCGTCGCTGCCGGTCAACCTCAAGGGACACTTTCCCGGCTTCAAGATCTGGTCGCGGGCGCAATCGGACATCGACCGGGTCTGCGCGATCTGGCGCGAATGCCTGCAAAGCTCCGGCGGGCCGTTTCTGTTCGGCGCGCGCTGCATGGCGGACGCGATGTACGCCCCGGTGGTGACGCGCTTCAAGACCTACGACGTCAAGCTCGATGCAAAGCTCGCCGGCTACGCCAATATGATCATGAGCCTGCCAGAGATGCAGGAATGGATCGACGCTGCGAAAAACGAGCCTGCCGAAATCGAGGAACTCGAAGTCGAATATTGACGCGCGCACCGCTCCGCAGCGGCAGGCTCAACATTCATGCATCGCTTGCTCAAAGTTCCATCGTCACGGGCTGACGGCGATCGGTCGTCCCTCCATGCATGCGCGATCCTGCCATAACGCGTTTTTGACGGTCATCATGTCTGCGGCGCAAGCTGCGCAGGCAAACGCGTATGCCGAATCCATAATGCTGGCGGAGATTTAGCGATATCGTCGCCGCGCCCGACCGCGCCGCCGTCAAGCCCGGCGCTGAGCTGCCGTGCCGATGCTTGCGCTTTGGTGGCGTGAAATTCGCATGGTGCAGTGCGGAAGCAACTGCGCCGGGGGATGCCCCGCCCGGACTGGAGGGTGCCGTGAATGTCCACGCGACGGTCGATCTCAAATGGCCCGGCCTGACGCATCCGGACGGCGATCCGCTGCGCATGAATACGCAGGATTTCGTCGCCATCGATCGCAACCGCGATGCCAATTATGAAGCGACCTATCGTCCGCAGGCGCTCTACAACCGCGCCAATGAAGGCTTCCACGCCAACAACGAAACCTTCCTGCTCCATGAGGTCGCCACCAACCTGCCGATCTACCGCGAGGACACTGGCCCGACCGATTTCCATCTCCACCTTCCGCCGGGCGGCTTCCAGCTCGTGCTCGTCACCTCGGGCATGTTCACCTTCGACTATGATGGCCGCGTGTATTATGTCGGTCCCGGCGCGGTGATGCTGCAAAGCGCGATCGTGCATCGGCAATTGTTTTACACCTGGTCCGGTCTGTCGACCGAAGAAAACCTGAAGACGCCGCAAACCGTGGTGCCCGACGCGATGTCCATGGGCTATTCCGGCAAGTTTCTCGAAGCCTTCGTCACCGATCCGACCACCTTCCCGAATCCGACCATCGTCGGCCCTGACCAGATCAACGAGGCCGAAACACCGCGCGTGGCCTGGACCCATCCGCTGCACGATCGCCCGGCCGATGCCGGCTTCTGGCTGCAGGATCCGCTGGCGTTGGATGCGCTGTTCAAGCCGCTCGCCGCGGGACTGATCAAGTCGCCAGCGTCGGTGTACATGCGCGATATCGGCATCGAAATTCCAAGCGGTCATCTCGTCACCGGCCATATCATCGCAACCGATCCGCCGGGCCGGTCGCTGTTGCCGAAGAGCAGCTCGGCGGCGAACGCCAAGTCGTTCGCGCAGGGAGAGGTGGTGATCTACCGCGTCATTCGCGGCACCGCGGAATTCAAGGACAACGCCGGCAAGACGTTCGAACTCGCGGCCGGGGATGTGGTGACGGCCGGCAAGAATGCGACGACCCTGGTCGGGGTGGGCGACAACACCCAGGTGCTGCGGCTCGGCCTCCTGAAGGGCATGGAGAAGCTGCGCAGGTGGACGCCGACGCAACGTGACGAGATCGACGGTCTGGCCGGCCAGATCATCACCCGGCAGGACGTTCGTCCGCTGCGCACCGAAGGCAGGCCGGTCGGCTATCTCTACGCATGACCGCCGTTAAGATCTGGATCGCGATGCGTGCAACATAGACGATCGGCCGCGATGCATGTTGTGGCGACATGATCGCGGCTTTCAACATCTAGCGGCAGAACGCAGAGAACGTCGCGTCCGCAGTGATTCGGGCGCGTTTCGTTCCGGCCGCGTTCCGAACCTTAACGAGGGATGGGCGCGGCGTCGCATTCCGGCACAGTGCATTGTTCTCCCGGCACTAAGTCAACCCCGCGGCAGACGCCAGCCGATCACGCGGGCCTCGACAAGGCTGCCGGACTCCGCGTTGCGCCACTGGCCGTCGACCAGCCGGCAGGCGAACGGCAACTGGTACGTGCCGCTGTGATCCTCGCACAGCACCTGCACCACCTGCCCGGACGCGGGTTCGCCGCTGCCGTTGAATTCCGCCAGCCGTCTTTCACGCGTCGCCATTGCGCCTGACCCTCGCTCCGTCCGCTTGCGACGCCGGAGCGCGCCCGGCGGAAAGACGCCCGACATCACCCCCGGATTGGGGTTTTTGGATGTTGCCGGTGACGCGCGCGGCGAGGCTCCTGCGAAACGCGCGGTCGCGCTTGAGATGCCATTCGCGGCGCATGGCCTGCTGCCGCGTGTCGAAGCGCTCGCGATGGATCAGCACCCAGACCCGGCCGCGGGTGGAGCGCGCGCCGGTGCCGGCATTGTGCTGCGCGAGGCGGCGATCGACGTCGAGGGTCCAGCCGACATAAGTAAGGGTGCGGCCGTGGCCGGCGCAGCCGAGCACGTAGACGAAGCAGTCTTCCATCGCGCGATTCTTCCATGGATCATAACGCCTGGCAATTGCGGCCGCTTGACACCGCGGCGTGTCGACCGCTTCGCTGCGACGACGCGACCGGGAAGGGACTGCAAAGATGATCGTCCGGCGACTGACACTGCTGCTGCTTGCGATGACGTGGACGCGCGCCGCGCAGGCGCAGGACGTGCCCGGAATCGAGATCTGCACCGTCGAAAAAACCATGGAACGCCGCACCAGTTGCCTGCAAAGCAATGTCGATTTCCTGCAAAAAACGATCGGCCGATTGACGCTCGATCACCAGCGCAAGCTCGACGCCGCCAATCTGCAGATCGAAGGATTGAAATCCGCGCTCGCGACGTTGCAGAAGGCGGTCACCGACATGCAGGCCGCGGCTCAAAAGGATCAGCCGCCCGCGAAGGGCGGCGCGGTGCCGGCGAATAATGCGCCAGTTGCGAAGGGCGACGCCGCGAAGTAACGCGATGCGCGGCGGTCGCTTGCAACGCGCGTGCGGATGCCTATCATCGCGCGCAACAACGCCGCGTGCGGGATCGGCGGCAAATCCGAATGCAACAACGATCATCGGGGGGATGATGTCGACTATCCGCGTGCTGGCGAGCGATCTCGCATTCCCGGAAGGCCCGGTGGCGATGCCGGACGGTTCGGTGATTCTGGTTGAGATCCGCGCCCGGCAAGTGACGCGGGTATGGCCGGATGGTCGCAAGGAGATCATCGCGAAAGTGCCGGGCGGGCCGAATGGCGCGGCGATCGGCCCGGACGGCAAATGCTACATCTGCAATAATGGCGGGTTCGGCTGGTTCGCCTCGCGCGGCACCATGATGCCCGGCGCGCCGGAGCCGCACGAATATATCGGCGGCTCGATCCAGCGCGTCGATCTTGCCAGCGGCACAATCGAAACGCTGTTCGACAAATGCGGCGAGCATCCGCTGAAGGGGCCGAACGATCTCGTGTTCGACAAGGACGGCGGGCTGTGGTTCACCGACCTCGGCAAACGGCGCGCCCGCGATCTCGACGTCGGGGCCGTCTACTACATGAAGCCCGGCGCAACCGAACTCACCGAGCAGGTGTTCGGCATGCTGCCGCTCAACGGCGTCGGCCTCTCGCCGGATGAAAACACCGTGTATGCCGCCGAAACGCCGACGGCGCGGCTATGGGCCTATGATCTGTCGGCGCCGGGCGAGGTCCGCCCCCGCGACGTGATCTACCGCGGCGAACGCGGCAAGCCGATCGCGGGCCTCGGCGGCTATCAGATGTTCGATTCGCTCGCGGTTGAGGTTTCCGGCAATATCTGCGTCGCCACGCTGATCAGCGGTTGCATCTCGGTGATCGCGCCGGACGGCAGGCTGGTCGAACAGGTGCCGACCGGCGACCGTGTCACCACCAACATCGCGTTTGGCGGTCCCGAACTGAAGACCGCTTACATCACGTTGTCCGGCAGAGGCGAACTGATCGCGATGGACTGGCCGCGCGGCGGCCTGCCGCTGAATTTCTTGAACAAGTAGTTAACTCACGCGTAAGCAATGGAAGCTCGGCATGCCCTGGCTCGAACCCGTCACTTTGCAAGGCCCGCACGCGCGGCTGGAGCCGCTGGCGCCGTCGCATCGCGATGGACTCGTCGATGCGGCGGAAGACGGCGAATTGTGGAAGCTCTGGTACACATTCATTCCCAAACCGGAATCGATGGACGCCGAAATCGCGCGGCGGCTGGCGTTGCAGGCCGGCGGCGCGATGCTGCCATGGACGGTGCTCGACGCCGCCGGCAAGATTGCCGGCATGACCACCTACATGAATGTCGACGCCGTCAACCGCAGGGTCGAGATCGGATCGACCTGGTATGCGCAGCGGGTGCAGCGCACCGGCCTCAACACCCAATGCAAGCTGCTGCTGCTGCGTCACGCGTTCGAGACGCTGGGTTGCATCGCGGTGGAATTCCGCACGCATTTCTTCAATCACCAGTCGCGCCGCGGCATCGAGCGTCTCGGCGCCAAGCAGGACGGCATCCTGCGCAATCACCAGATCGCGCCGAACGGCACGCTGCGCGATACCGTCGTCTACAGCATCATCGCCTCGGAATGGCCGACGGTGCAGGCGCATCTCGCTTATCAGCTCGAACGCCGGGCGCGTTAGGCGCTTCCATGTGCCGCTGCCGCTAAACCTCGCGCCGGTTGAGGAACGCGAGGCGTTCGAACAGGTGCACGTCCTGCTCGTTCTTGAGCAACGCGCCGTGCAGCGGCGGGATCAGCTTGCGCGGGTCGCGCTCGCGCAAGCTCTCGGGCGTCATGTCCTCGTTCAACAGCAGCTTGAGCCAGTCGAGCAGTTCGGAGGTCGACGGCTTCTTCTTCAAGCCGGGGACGTCGCGCACCTCGAAGAAGATCCGCATTGCCTCGGCGACCAGCCGCTGCTTGATGCCCGGAAAATGCACGTCGACGATCTTGTTCATCGTGTCCGCGTCCGGAAACTTGATGTAATGGAAGAAGCAACGGCGCAGGAACGCGTCCGGCAGTTCCTTCTCGTTGTTAGAGGTGATCATCACGATCGGCCGCTTCGACGCCTTGACGGTCTCGCCGGTCTCGTAGACATGGAATTCCATGCGGTCGAGTTCGAGCAGCAGGTCGTTGGGAAACTCGATGTCGGCCTTGTCGATCTCGTCGATCAGCAGCACCGGCCGCTGAGGAAGCGTGAACGCGTCCCACAATTTTCCGCGCTTGATGTAGTTCGAAATATCCGACACCCGTGCGTCGCCGAGCTGGCTGTCGCGCAGCCGCGACACCGCGTCGTATTCGTAAAGACCCTGCTGCGCCTTGGTGGTCGACTTGATATGCCACGTCAGCAGCGGCGCGCCGAGCGCCTTGGCGACTTCCTCGGCCAGCACGGTCTTGCCGGTGCCGGGTTCGCCCTTCACCAGCAGCGGGCGCTCGAGCACGATGGCGGCGTTGACGGCGACCTTGAGGTCGTCGGTCGCCACATAGTCCTTGGTGCCGGTGAATTTCATAGAACGATTGCCTCATTGCGCATGTTGAAAGAAAGCGTCGGTCGCGTTCGATCCTAGTCCAAAAACAGCTAAGGTCTAGGGTCACGCTTGTCGTTCCGGGAGATTGCGATGTCCATTCTGATCCGCGGCGGCACCGTCGTGAACCACGACCATTCGCGGCGTGCCGATGTGCTTGTTGAAGACCACACCATCGTCGCGGTCGACGCAGGTCTCGACGCGTCCGCGGCCAGCGAGGTGATCGATGCCGGCGGCTGCTACGTGATGCCGGGCGGCATCGACCCGCACACCCATCTCGAATTGTCGTTCATGGGCACGGTCTCGGCCGACGATTTCGAATGGGGCACCAAGGCTGCGCTGTCCGGCGGCACCACCATGGCGGTGGATTTCTGCATTCCCGATCCCGGCCAGTCGATGCTGGCGGCCTATCAGGACTGGCGGCGAAAATCGGAGAAGGCCGCCTGCGATTACGGTTTCCATATGGCGGTGACGTCGTGGTCGAAGCAGGCCCATGACGAGATGGCGACCGTCGTCAAAACCTACGGCATCAACACCTTCAAGCATTTCATGGCGTATAGGAACGCGCTGATGGTCAACGACGACGAATTGTACAATTCGTTCGCGCGCTGCGGCGAGCTTGGCGCGATGCCGCTGGTGCATGCCGAGAACGGCGACGTCGTCGCGCTGATGCAGCAGCAGCTTCTGGCACGCGGCATCACCGGTCCGGAGGGTCACGCATTTTCGCGACCACCTGAGGTCGAAGCAGAGGCCACCACCCGCGCCATCATGATCGCCGACATGACCGGCGTGCCGCTCTACGTCGTGCATACCAGTTGCCGCGAGTCGCACGAGGCGATCGCGCGCGCCCGTGCCGCCGGCAAGCGGGTCTATGGCGAGCCGCTGATTCAGCACCTGGTGCTTGACGCCGCCGCTTACGCCGATCCCGACTGGGACCGCGCCGCGCAACGGGTGATGTCGCCGCCGTTCCGCGACAAACATCATCAGGACAGCCTGTGGGCGGGGCTGCAATCCGGTTCGCTGCAGGTTGTCGCCACCGATCATTGCGCTTTCACGACGGCGCAGAAGCGGCTCGGCATCGGCGACTTCCGCAACATTCCAAACGGCACCGGCGGCCTGGAGGATCGGCTGGCGGTGCTGTGGAGCGCGGGAGTCAATACCGGCCGGCTGACGCACGAAGAATTCGTCGCCGTCACCTCGGCCAATATCGCCCGCATCCTGAACATCTACCCGCGCAAGGGAGCGGTGGCGGTCGGTTCGGACGCCGACCTCGCGATCTGGGACCCGTCGGCCACCAAGACCATCACGGCGGCCAAGCAAATCAGCCGTATCGACTACAACGTGTTCGAAGGAACGCGCTGCATCGGGCTGCCGCGCGCGACGTTGTCGGCCGGCAAGATCGCCTGGCTCGCCGGCGACCTGCGCGCGGAGGCGGGCGACGGCCGCTATGTCGAGCGGCCGGCGTTCGCACCGGTCCACACAGCTAACGCCACCTGGAAGCAACTCACCGCGCCGCAGGCAATCGAGCGCGTTCCGGTTACGCCTTAGGTTTCGAACGGCGGCGAGCGCTGCGCGGCCCTTGACGAAACGCGCCGGCGGCGCAAAGTGCGCGCCATGTTTCTGCAATTCTTCACGTCTCTGCGCGACGCCCAGGTGCCCGTCACCTTGCGCGAATACCTGACGCTGATGGAGGCGCTCAACGCCGACCTCGCCGATCAGACGGTGGAGAATTTCTACTATCTGTCGCGCGCGTCGCTGGTGAAGGACGAGCGCAATCTCGACAAGTTCGACCGCGTGTTCGGCTCGGTCTTCAAGGGGCTGGAAAGCCTGCTCGACGCCATGGAGAAGGCCGACATCCCGGCCGAATGGCTGAAGAAGCTGGCCGAGAAATATCTCACCGAGGAAGAGAAGAAGCAGATCGAGGCGATGGGCTGGGACAAGCTCATGGAGACGCTGAAAAAGCGCCTCGAAGAACAGAAGGGCCGGCATCAGGGCGGCAGCAAGTGGATCGGCACCGCCGGCACCTCGCCCTATGGCGCGCACGGCTACAATCCCGAGGGCGTGCGGATCGGGCAGGACAAGGGCCGCCACGGCCGCGCGGTAAAGGTGTGGGACAAGCGCGAGTTCAAGGACCTCGACGGCAATGTCGAACTCGGAATCCGCAACATCAAGGTCGCGCTGCGGCGGTTGCGCAAATTCGCCCGCACCGGATCGCCCGACGAACTCGACCTCGACACCACGATCAAGGAAACCGCCAATCACGGCTATCTCGACGTGCATATGCGCCCAGAGCGGCGCAACGCGGTCAAGGTGCTGGTGTTCTTCGATATCGGCGGCTCGATGGATTCCCATGTCGCGCAGGTCGAGGAGCTGTTCTCGGCGGCGAAGACGGAATTCAAGCACATGGAGTATTTCTACTTCCACAACTGTCTCTACGAGGGTGTGTGGAAGCAGAACCGCCGCCGCTTCACCGATCGCACCCCGACCTGGGACGTGCTGCATAAATACCCGCACGACTACAAAGTGGTGTTCGTCGGCGACGCCTCGATGTCGCCTTACGAAATCATGGTGCCGGGCGGCTCGGTCGAGCACGTCAATGAGGAAACCGGCGCGGTCTGGCTCGAGCGCGTCACGCGGACCTATCCGCACGCGGTGTGGCTCAATCCGGTTGCGCGGCGGCACTGGGATTATTCGGAATCCACCACGCTGATCCGCCGGCTGTTTTCGGAGCGGATGTTTCCGCTGACGATCGAAGGGCTGGACGCCGCGATGAAGGAATTGGTGCGGTGATCTCTCTCTTCGTGCTGAAGCGGAGAGGTCAAGAAAAAAGAGGAATTTCCATGCCCCAACACATCACCCGCGGCATCAAGGCTCTGATGGAAGAAGCCAACGCGCAGATCGAAACGATGAGCGCGGCGCAGGCCATCGAGGCCGCGCAGGGCAACGACGTGGTGATCGTCGATATCCGCGATCCGCGCGAGATCGAGCGCGACGGCCGCATTCCGGGCGCGTTCGCCTGCACGCGGGGAATGCTGGAATTCTGGATCGATCCGGAAAGCCCCTACGCCAAGCCGGTGTTTCAGAGCGACAGGAAATTCATCTTCCATTGCGCCGGAGGCTTGCGCTCGGCGCTGGCGGCAAAGACCGCGCAGGACATGGGTCTGAAGCCGGTGGCGCACATCGCGGGCGGTTTCGGCGCGTGGAAAGAGGCCGGCGGCGGGGTGGAAACGGTCGCTCCGCGCGGCAAGAAGGATTGAGACTCGCGGTCGTTGCGGGTGCAGCCGAAGTGGGTATGCACGAGGGCGGGGAACGTTGCTTCGCGCAGTGACGCAGAACTGATAGTGCATGTGAATGATGGATGTGCTGATGCCCCAAATCGATCCGTTGGTGTCGACCGAATGGCTCGCCGCGCATCTGAACGATCCGCGGGTCAAGATCCTCGACGCGACGTTCAAACTCCCCGGCGTGACGCCGCTGCCGGTCGACGACTACCGCGCGGCGCATATTCCGGGCGCTGTGTTCTTCGATGTCGATGCGGTATCGGATCGCGGCTCGTCATTGCCGCATATGTTTCCCGACGCCGCGGGCTTCGCAAAGAGTGTCGGCGCGCTGGGCATCTCGAATGCCGATACCGTGGCGATCTACGACGCAGGCGGCTGGGTCGCGGCGCCCCGCGTGTGGTGGATGTTTCTCGCCTTCGGCCACGCCGACGTCAAAGTGCTGGACGGCGGATTGCAGAAATGGCGCGCCGAGGGCCGCGCTCTCGATAGCGGTGAAGCGAAGCCGAAGCCGGCGACATTCACCGCGACGCTCGATCCGTCGTTCCTGCGCAGCAGGAGCGCGATGGTCGACAATCTGAGCAGCCATGCCGCGCAGGTGATCGACGCCCGTCCGCGACCGCGCTTTGAAGGCAGCGTTGCCGAACCGCGGCCGGGGTTGCGCGCAGGGCACATCCCCGGCAGCCGCAACATTCCTTACGGCGAGTTGTTCGATGCAAATACCGGCACGATGAAATCGCTGCACGATCTGCGCGAGGCTTTCAGCGGCGCCGGCATCGACATCGCCAGACCGATCGTCACCACCTGCGGCTCCGGCGTTTCCGCCGGCATGCTGACGCTGGCGCTGTATCGCCTCGGCGTGCGCGGCAGCGCATTGTACGATGGCTCATGGGCGGAGTGGGGAATGCCGGACGGGCCGCCGGTCGCGACCGGTCCGGGTTAGGTTCAGCC
>CAXUBE010000038.1:0-15042 GCA_964249215.1 uncultured Rhodopseudomonas sp.
GGGTCAGCGAGAGATCATAGCCCATCTTGTCGACATAGCCGCCGACGCCGCAGAAATCGGTCTGCATGTCGATGATGATCAGCGCGGTGTTCTCCGGCCGCAGATCGCCATTATAGGGCCAGGCATAGGGCTCGGAGACGATGGTGCGTGTCGACGTGCGTTCGAGCATGGCTCTACCTCGTGATGGAGAGTTCGGCGGGCGCGCCGGTCAGCGTGCGCTTCGGCGAGCAGGTGATGATCATGATCGCCAGCGTCAGGATATAGGGCGCGGCGTTGAACAGATGATAGCCGGACGTGACGCCGACCGATTGCAGCGCCGGCCCGAGCGCCGCGGCGCCGCCGAACGCCAGCGACGCCCACAGGCACAGCATCGGGTCCCAGCGCGCGAAGATCACCAGCGCCACCGCGGTGATCCCCTGTCCGCTGGAGAGGCCTTCATTCCAGCTTCCGGGATAGAACAGCGACAGGAACGAGCCGCCGATGCCGGCGAGGAAGCCGCCGCACATCGTGGCGCGCAGCCGGATGCCGTTGACCGAATAGCCCATCGCGCGCGCGGCGTCGGCGCTTTCGCCGGCGGTGCGGATCAGGAGGCCCCACCGCGTGGTCCGGAACGCCCAGTACAATACCGGCGCCAGCGCCACGCCGATCAGGAACAGCACGTTGATGCGCAGCGCCGCGCGGACCTGCGCGATGTCGCTCCACCAGCCGAAATCGATCGCCGGCAATCTGGGAGCAGTGGGCTCGATCAGCGGCTTGCCGAGATAGAACGCCAGCCCCGTTCCGAACAGCATCAGCGCGATGCCGACCGCGACGTCGTTGACGCGCGGCAGCGAACAGATGCCGGCGTGCAGCGCGCCGAGCAATGCGCCGGTAATTCCGGCGGCGAGCACGCCGAGCCAGGGCGAGCCGGAGAAATAGGAGATGCCGTAGGCGCTCATCGCGCCCATTACCAGCGTGCCTTCGAGGCCGAGATTGATGCGGCCGCTGCGCTCGGTGATGCACTCGCCGAGGCTGACGAACAAGAACGGCGTCGAGACGCGGATGGCGCCGCCGAACACAGCCAGAGGAACCGTCCAGAGTCCGATCGTGCCGTCCGCCATCAGATGTGCGCCATCAGGATCTGCCTTTCAGAAAACCGATCCGGCCATATAAAGCGTCGCTTGCCAGCACGAAGACGAAGATGATGCCCTGCAGCACCAGCACCGAAGCATCCGGCAGGCCGAGCCGGCGCTGCAAGAGGCCGCCCGATGCGCTGATGCCGCCGAGCAGGATCGCGACCGGGATCACCGCGAGCGGATTCTGCCGCGCCAGGAACGCGACGAGAATGCCGGTGAAGCCGTAGCCCGCCGCGAGATTGGCATTGGTGCGGCCCTGAACCGCGGCGACTTCGACCATGCCGGCCAAACCGGCCGCGGCGCCGGCCAGAAAGCACATCGTCAGGATCAGCTTGCCGACGCTCAGGCCGACGATCTTCGCCGCCCGGACGTTGCCGCCGGCGACGCGGGCGGCGAAGCCGAATGTGGTATGGTAGATCAGCACGTAGGACGCGACCGCGGCGACCACGCCGAACACCAGCCCCCAATGCACGTCGGTGCCGGGGATCGAGCCGATCATGTTGGCGGCGCCGATCTCCCGGCTCGACGGCTTGTTCAGGCTCGCGGGATCGCGCATCACGCCTTCGACGAGATGGTTGAGGATCGCCAGCGCGATGTAGACCAGCAGCAGGCTGGAGATGGTTTCGTTGACGCCGCGGTAATGCCGCAGCCCGCCGGCCAGCATGATCCACAGCCCGCCGCCGGCGCCGCCGGCGATCACCATCGCCAGTTGCACGACGAGCGGCGGCGCGGACTGCAACGTCAAGGCGGCGCTGGTCGCGGACAATGCGCCGACCAGCAGCGCGCCTTCGCCGCCGATGATCACCATGCCGAGCTGCGCCGGCAGCGCCGTGCACAGCGCCGTCAGGATCAGCGGCGCGGCTTTGGTCAGGGTGTTCTGCCAGGAGAACCAGGTGCCGAACGCGCCCTGGTACATGTAGAAATAAAGGTCGAGCGGGTTCTTTCCGAACAGCGCGACGAACAATCCGAACACGGCGAGCGCGGCGGCCAGCGCCGCGCCCGGAATCAGGATGTATTCGATGGTCCCGCCGTAGCGCTGGCGAAAACCCGGCCGCGCGGCGGGAGCCGTTTCCGCCGCGATGGCCTCGCCGACGCCTGATGTCACGAAGTCGCCCCGATGACGCCCTCCAGCAGGTAATCCATCTTCTCGAGTTCGGGATCCTTCTGGCCGCGGTCGGTGCCGGACGCGATCACCGTCTTGCCCTTGTTGTCCATCAGCGGACCCTTGAAGATGGTGTATGTGCCGGCGACGAGCTGCGCCTTGACGTCGTCGGCGTGCTTGCGCGCCTCGGCCGACACCGCTTCGCCATAGGGCGAGCACTTGACGATCTCCTCCTTGAGGCCGCCGCGGTAGAAGTTCGGAATGGCCTCGCCGGCCGCCATCATCTTCACGAACTTCGGATACAGCGCTTCCCAATTCCATTCCGCGCCGGTGAGGTAGGCCTTCGGCGCCAGCGGCGACTGGTTGACGTGATAGCCGCAGACCATCGCGCCGCGCCGCGCGGCGTTCTCGACCATGGTCTTGGGTCCGTCGACGTGGCAGGTCAGGACGTCGACGCCCTGATCGATCAGGCTGTTGGTGGCTTCGGCTTCCTTGACCGGCATCGACCAGTCGCCCGTGAAGATCACCTGCGTCGTCGCTTTCGGATTGGCCAGTTTCGCGCCCAGCGTGAAGGCGTTGATGTTGCGCAGCACCTGAGGGATCGGCTTGGCGGCGACGAAGCCGAGCTTGCCGGTCTTGGTGCTGTGCCCGGCGACGATGCCGGAGAGATATTGCGCCTCGTCGATGTAGCCGAAATAGCTGCCGGCGTTTTTCGGGTCCTTGTCGCTCCACAGCCCGCCGCAATGCTCGAAGCGCAGCTTCGGGAATTTGCCGGCCATCTTGATCATGTGCGGATTGTAGTAACCGAACGAGGTCGGAAACAGCAGCGTGGCGCCGTCGAGGTTGATCATCGATTCCATGGTCTTTTCGCAGGCGTCGGTCTCGGGGACTTTCTCCTCCTCGACGACCTTGATGCCGGACATCTTCTTCAGCGCGGCTGCGCCGGCGGCATGCGCCTGGTTATAGCCGTAGTCGTCGCGCGATCCGACATAGATGAAGCCGATCGCGGTGTCGGCCGCGAAAGCAGAGCGGACGCCGAGCGCGCTGCCGAACGTCAGTGCGGCGCCGCCCTGCAGAACGCGCCGTCGTGAAATGCTGGAGAATTCCATCTGCCTGCTCCTTTGGGTATGTGTGCCGCCCTGCTCCGGCTCGCGATCGTGTGGCGAGCTTCGGTCCGGGTTTCGCAAGCTTTATGCCAATCACGCGACGGTGGTGATCAGAGCCAGGTACTGATTTCTCTCTTAAAAAGTCCGCCTCAGTTTTAGCCGTCCTGCAGATGTGACTAATAATAATGCAAACTCCGCAAATTGTATGCAACTCGGTTCCAGCCATTGTCGGTCTTTTAACCTAGCGGTGCGTCGGAGTTTCGCCCTGCAGCGTTGCGGCGAGCTGATGCAATGGCCGATCGCGGCACCCCTGTGCTTCGAGCGCCTGCACCGTCGAGATCACGTAGTCCCGGTTGGCGCCGGAACGGCCGTGGCCTTGGCGGACGTGATGCAATTGCTCTTCCGCGGAGAGCCGGCCGGCATACTGGACGTGGCCGCGATTCACCACATAGGCCAGCGCGCTGACGCGGCGGCGCGCGTCGTCCTGCAGCCACACCGAGCGCTTGACTTCGCGATAGACGCTGGTGACCTGCTCGCGCTCGCGCAGATAGGCGACCGTCGCCATCCGATGCTCATCGGCGATCCGGAACGCGATGCCGCGGCAGGCGCCGCCGCGATCGAGGCCGAGGACCAGGCCGGGATGCTCCGGCGTACCGCGATGCACGAACGAATAGACGCACAGCGCGCGATGCTCGCCGATCAGCCGCGCCGGCACCTGCTCGGCAAAGGCGAAGCCCGGCCGCCACATCAGCGAGCCGTAGCCGAACACCCAGAGCTCGCCGCTGGTGAAGTCGGCATCCGGCAGGGTCATCGCGGACATTTTTGCATCGCTCAAAAGCCGGAATCCATGCTCACTGCATTTGGAAAAACGCACGCCGCGGCCAAATTGAAACCGGGTTCCGGCGTGCCCGTTCGCGCACGAAGGTTGCCCCATGTCCGATATCACGCTTAAGCCGCGCCGCCGCAAGCTCTGGACGGTGTTCATCGCGCCTTGCCTGTTGCTGCTCGCGGCACTGGGCTGGAGCGCGTTCTGGCTTTATGCCGCCTCGCAGGTCGACCGATCGGTCGAGAGCTGGCGCGCGCGCGAGGCCGCATCCGGCCGGGTCTATGATTGCGGCCGCCGCTCGGTCGCGGGCTTTCCGTTCCGGCTCGAGGTGCGCTGCTCCGAGGCGAGCGTGGCGCTGGCCTCGCAGGTCGCGACGCAAACGCCGCTGACGGCCAAGCTCGCCGATATTCTGGTGGTGGCGCAGGTCTACGATCCCCGACTGCTGATCGCGGAATTCGATGGCCCTGCGGTGTTCGCCGGCCGCGGCGAGCCGCCGTCCATGCTGGCGCACTGGCGCACGGCGCGCAGCAGCATCGTCGGCCTGCCGGGAATTCCGCAGCGCGTCGCGTTGGTGTTCGACGATCCGGCGCTCGACCGCGTCAACGGGGCGGCGCAGACGCCGCTCGCGCGCGCCCGCCACGCCGAATTGCATGCGCGGCTGGTCGCAGCGCCGGCATCAGGCCCGCCGCTGATCGAAACCGATCTCGTGCTCGCCGGCGCGAGCGTGCAGGACGTGCATCCGCTCTTGGCCGAGACTTTCGATGCCGAGGTGCGCGCGCTCCTGAGCGGCCTGCAGGATCTCGCGCCGAAACCTTGGCCGGCGCGGCTGCGCGAAATCCAGGCCGCCGGCGGGCGGATCGAATTCAGCAAGGCCCGGATCGCGCAAGGCGAGATGATCGCGGCCGCGACCGGGTCGCTCGGCCTCACCGCGGCCGGCAATCTCGACGGCGAATTGCAGATGATCGTGGCCGGTCTCGACAAGATCGTGCCGCTGCTCGGCATCGACAGGATGCTGGAACAGGGCGTGCCGCAGGCGACGCTCGATCGCGTCATACCCGGCGTGCGCGCGCAGGACGTCAACGGCCTGATGGGCGCGCTCGACCGCGCCATCCCGGGGCTCGGCAAGGTGGTGCGGCAGAACGCCAATGTCGGCGTGGCCGCCGGCATCAACGCGCTGGGCAAGGAGGCGGTGCTGGAAGGCCGTGTCGCGCGCGCGTTTCCGCTGCGCTTCGCCGATGGCGCGGTGCTGCTCGGGCCGCTGCAGATCGCGCGGTCGCCGCCGCTGTTTTGACGGCGAACAAACCCGTCACCCCTGACCGGGCAGCACCGCGTTGCTCGGCGTCGGCCGATCGGTGATCTGCATTCCGAACAGCGAGCCGATCAGTTCGACCGCAACCCGCGCGGTGCGGCCCCGTTCGTCGAGAAACGGATTGAGCTCGACGATGTCGACCGAGCCGACCAGGCCGGAATCGTGCAGCAGCTCCATCACCAGATGCGCCTCGCGATAGGTGGCGCCGCCCGGCACCGTGGTACCGACGCCGGGCGCCACCGCGGGATCGAGAAAATCCAGGTCGAACGACACGTGCAGCACGCCGTTCCGCGTCTTGACGCGGTCGATCACGCGGCGGACCAGCACCGCGACGCCGAACTCGTCGATCGCGCGCATATCGGCGACGCCCACGCGCCGCGCGCGCACCAATTGGCGCTCCAGCGGGTCGATCGAGCGGACGCCGAACAGGTCCAGCCGGTCCGGTCCGATCGGCACGCGCGGCTCGTCGCCCAGCAATCCGTCGAGCCCGGGCTCGCCGCACAGAAACGCCGCCGACATGCCGTGCATGTTGGCGGTGAGCGTCGTCGCCGGCGTGTTGTAGTCGGCGTGCGCGTCGAGCCACAGCACGAACAGCGGGCGGCCGATCGTGTCCCAGTGCCGCGCCATGCCGTTGACCGAGCCCATCGACAGGCTGTGATCTCCGCCCATGAAGATGGGCACCGCGCCGCCCTGCGCGATCGCGTAGGCGCGCGCGCTGAGCGCGGTGATCCAGGCCTGCACCTCGCCGTAGCCGTTGGCATTGGCGGGCCAGGCGTCGAGCGTATGCGCCACCGAGGGATCGGCGATGTCGCCGTGATCGTCGACGGCGAATCCCAGTTGCTCCAGCAGCCGCCCGATGCCGGCGGTACGGAGCGCCGCCGGTCCCATCAGCGTGCCGCGCAGCGCCGAGCCGATCTCGATCGGCACGCCGAGCAAGGCGACGCGGGAGATCGTGCCGGGAGCCATGGTTGCGCCGGATGGCATGCGTGAACGTCCTTCGCAAAAGGCGGGGGCGTCACGCCTTGAAATAGGTGATCTGGCTGGTGGTCGCGAGCAAACGGCCGCCGGGCGACCAAAGTTCCCCGGTCTGGTCGCCATAGCTTTTATGGAAGACGCTGGCGTCGGCGACGCCGAGCACGGCGCTGGCGTTTTCCTGAGCGAGGTCGTCGGCGTCGACGTGAAAGTAGGTCGTCAGCGACAC
Source organism: uncultured Rhodopseudomonas sp. (assembly GCA_964249215.1). GTDB lineage: Bacteria > Pseudomonadota > Alphaproteobacteria > Rhizobiales > Xanthobacteraceae > CAXUBE01. The sequence goes on from CAXUBE010000038.1 coordinate 6,660, forward strand.
AGTGCCGATCGGCAGCGCCTCGCCGCGGACGTGGAAGATCCGCGCGAAGAACGCGTCCGACATCGCCAGCAGCGACAACGCGTCGAGCCGCCGCGGCGTGCGATTGGCGATCCACGCCGCGCTGCGTGCGCTCGCCGGCGCGGCATGCGGCTCGTTGAAGAGCGGTTCATTGTCCACGAAGCGAAATTCGAACTGCCGCACCCAAGGCGTCGCGCCCCAGCGCGTATACACCGGTGTGCGTGCGAAGCTCGTGGTGTCGGGCGGCGTCGCCGCCAGATGCGACCAGGTCGGCCGCCGTTGCGCGAACACGGCCGTCGCGAACGCCGCGGGCTCGCTGTCGCCCTGGATCAGCTCGGCGGACCAGTGCTGGGTCGAGCGGTTGGCCTTGATCAATCGCGGCGCGATCTCGAACGGGCCATCGGCGATCGGCGCGCAGAAATTGATGGTGAAGGAGAGCGCATCGCCGAGCCGCTGCGGATGACCGATCAGCGCGCGCAGCATCGCCGCCGCGGTGAAGCCGCCGAACGGGCCGACAAAGGCGCGAAAATCCGCGCTGGTGTGGCCGATGAGCTTGCCGTCACGGAACGCGACCGCGGTGGCGGTGTCGAACGGATCGTTCGCGGCGTCGTCGATCCTGGCGTCCATCCCATGCTCCCGCGGCGATTTGACCGCATCGCGATAGCACGCGGCCGGGTCTCGGCAAATCGCGCGTTGGAGCAAGGCAGCCAGCCGTTTGCAGACGGCAGGCGTCCGCGGACCCAGGGCGTGATGACTTCTCTTCGAATCGTCATCCGCTCCATCCTGATGTCCGCGCGCATATTATCGGAAAACCGGGTCCCACTTTTCCGGATCAAACACCTAGCCCTGCGCGACGCGGCCCGGCGAAGCGTGCTCCGCCGCCTTCACCGGCACGTTCCAGATGTCTTCGGCGTATTCGCGAATGGTGCGGTCGGAGGAGAACCACGGCATCCGCGCGACATTGAGGATGCCGGCGCGGGTCCAGGCCGGGCCGGCGGTCCAGCGCGCGTCGATGGCGCGCTGCGCCTCGAAGTAGCTGTCGAAATCGGCGCTGACCATGTAGTGGTCCAGATGCCGAAGCGCGTGCGCGATCGACACGAAGCGGCCGAGATCGTCCGGCGAGAACGCGCCGACGTCGATCGCGCGGATCGCGCGCGTCAGACGCGGCGAACGCGAAATGACGTCGGTGGCGTCCAGGCCCTGATCGCGCCGCGCCACCACTTCCAGCGCTTCCATGCCGAAAATCGCGATGTTTTCCGCGCCGACATGGTCGCGCATCTCGATGTTGGCGCCGTCCAGCGTGCCGATGGTCAGCGCGCCGTTCAGTCCGAGCTTCATGTTGCCGGTGCCGGACGCTTCCATGCCCGCGGTGGAAATCTGTTCCGACAGGTCCGCGGCCGGAATGATGACCTCGGCCAGGCTGACATTGTAGTCCGCCAGGAACACGACCTTGAGCCGCTCCGCGATGACGGGATCGTTGTTTACGACCTCGGCGACGTCGTTGATCAGCTTGATGATCAGCTTGGCGTAGCGATAGCTCGCGGCGGCCTTGCCCGCGAAGATCTTGACCCGCGGCACCCAGTCGCGCTGCGGCTCGTCCCTGATCGCGTGATACAGCGCGATCGTCTCCAGCACGTTCAGCAGTTGCCGCTTGTATTCGTGGATGCGCTTGATCTGCACGTCGAACAGCGCGCCGGCATCGACCTTGATGCCGTTGCGCTCGCCGATCAGGCGGGCCAAAGCGACCTTGTTGTGGTGCTTGACCGCGCGGAATTCCTGCTGGAACGCGCTGTCGCCGGCGAACGCCTCGAGCCGGTCGAGCCGCGTCGGATCGTCGAGCACCTCGTCGCCGCAGGTCGCGCGCAGCAGCCTCGTCAGCCCGGGATTGGCCAGCATCAGCCAGCGGCGGAAGGTGATGCCGTTGGTCTTGTTGGTGATTCGGCCGGGATAGAGGTGGTTGAGATCGTGAAAAACGGTTTCCTTCATCAGGTCGGAATGCATCGCCGACACGCCGTTGATGCGGTGCGAGCCGATAAAGGCGAGATGCCCCATCCGCACCCGCCGCCCGGCGCGCTCGTCGATCAGCGACACCGAGGCGCGGAAGTCGACGTCGCCCGGACAGGCCGCGTCGGCGAGGCCGAGATGGATGTCGTTGATGCGGTAGATGATCTGCAAGTGCCGCGGCAGCGTGCGTTCGAACAGTTCGACCGGCCAGGTCTCGAGCGCTTCGGGCAACAGCGTGTGGTTGGTGTAGGACAGCGTCGCGTTGGTGATCTGCCAGGCGTCGTCCCAGCGCAGTCCGTGCAGGTCGACCAGGATCCGCATCAGTTCGGTGACGGCAAGGCTCGGATGGGTGTCATTGAGCTGGATCGCGGCCTTCTTGGCGAGGCCGCGGAGCTGCCCGTCGGATGCGAGATGGCGTTTGACCAGGTCCTGCAGCGACGCGGAGACAAAGAAATATTCCTGCCGCAGGCGCAATTCGCGGCCGGCGGCGCTCTCGTCGTTCGGATATAGGAATTTGCAGATCGCCTCGGCGCGCGCCTCATGCGCGGTGGCGCCGAGATAATCGCCGGTGTTGAAGACGTCGAGCAGCAGCGGATCGGGCGCCCGCGCCGACCATAGCCGCAGCGCGTTGACGTGCTGGCCGCGCCAGCCGACGATCGGGGTGTCGTAGGCGACGGCCTGCACGGTCTCGGCAGGCGTCCATACCGAGCGGGTGCGACCCCGCGCGTCGGTGATCTGCTCGATCCGGCCGCCGAAATTGACCTGGTAGACGACCTCCGGCCGCTGCAATTCCCACGGATTGCCGAAGCCGAGCCACTCGTCGGGATATTCCTTCTGCCAGCCCTGCGAGATGATCTGCCGGAACAGGCCGTAATCGTAGCGGATGCCGTAGCCGAATGCCGGGATCGCCAGCGTCGCCATGCTCTCCATGAAGCATGCCGCCAGCCGCCCGAGGCCGCCATTGCCGAGTGCGGCGTCCGGTTCGCATTTGCGCAGATCGTTGAGGCCGACGCCGAGATCGCCGAGCGCCGCCTCGAAAAGCGTCAGCAGCCCCATATTGTTGAGCGCGTCGGTGAACAGCCGCCCGATCAGGAATTCCAGCGACAGGTAATAGACCCGCTTGCGGCCGCTGTCGTAGCTCTGCTTCTCGCTCATCAGCCAGTGGTGCACGATGCGGTCGCGCAGCGCCAAGGCCGACGCCTTGTACCAGTCGTGCTTGGTGGCGAGCGAGGCTTCCTTGCCGATCGCCAGCGTCAGCTTGGCGACGATCGCGCTCTTGATCTCGGCGAGCGCCAGCTCATCGGCGGGCTGCTGCTGGCTCGGCACGAAAGTTTCTGAAAAGGGCTGAATGGGCAAGTGGATATCCCGAACGACGGCCGAGGCGGCAAACTACGCCCATTATCACCGGATCGGAACCCGTGACGAGTGCATCGTTGCGGCGCGCTGCCTTGCTTTTGTGCAAACATCGCCGCGTCAGCGGCGTGCGTTGCCCACAGCCCGGAACGAATTGGCAACACTTTCATAAGCTATTGATATATAATGTTGATTCGATGCGATCGATACAACATCTATGGCCTGTCAGAACTAGTGAGGACTACATGTCCACCATCGCCTTCGATCAAATGGCGCTCACCCGGATCGCCGACTTCGCGCGGTCGCTGTCTCGGCTGCACCAACTGGCGCGCCGCCAGCCGATCGACGACGACCAGATCGATCGTGAATTCAACGCGGTGTGCGTCTCGGTGTGGGGCTACAGCACCGACGACCTCAGCGACGAGCTGTTTTCAGCCGCCGATCACGGCTGGCTCGATTCGCTCGACGAAGCCCAGGCGCGGATCTTTGCCGCCGGGCAGGGTTACGACCTGATCGACGATACCGGCATGCTTACCGACTGGTGGGGCTTCTGCTGGATGATCCTCGCCGAACAGCGCGGCCTTTTGACCCCGGAAAATCGCGCCGCCGCGCGCGGGCGGATCGAGGAGAAATATCTTTCCGCGCCGAACGTGATCGGCGTCATCGTCGGGCGCTGACGCGGTCGCGCTTCAGTTGGCGGCGCGCTTGGCCTTCGGCGACGCCGGTTTTGCGACGGTGACAGCGGGCAGCGCGACCTCGCTTGCAGTGTCGGGCAGCGACGCCTGATCCGCGAGTTCCGCGGTCACCGGCGCAACCTTCATTTCGCCGAGCCGTGCCCGAACGTCCGCGGTGAGGCCGGGATAGGACGATACCGGCGTGAATTCGGCGGTCTGATTGGCGCCGAGGCGCACCCCCGAATAGGCGACGAGGCCGCTCGCCGTCGCCACCACGTCGCCGGCCCGCAACGAGGTGTCGAGCGTCAGGTCGACCGGCGCCAGGCCTGCGGGATCGCGGCCGTTGCAGGTGCAGTCGGCTTTCAGCGCCTTGCGATAGGCGAACGCGTTCTCGCTGTCGGCATAGCGCTCGCCATTGCCGGACACCGCGCCGTCGATGGTGCCGCCGAAATACATCCGCGCGTTGCCGGCCGGGCAGAACGCCGTGCACATCTGCGCCGGCGTCGCGCCGCCGCGTGCCTGCAGCGGAAAGTACTTGCCGTCGCAGGCGCGCACGCAATAGCCTGACCCGCCAGAAGCCTGCCGCGGCTGCGGCGGCGGCGGCGCGGGCTGGGTGAGCCCGAACGGATCGGCAAAGAAATTCGCCTCGGCGGGCGGCTGACGTTGTGGTTGCTGCTGTTGCTGCTGCTTCTGGCCGCCGCCGAACAGCATCTCGAAGAAGTTTTCGGCGAACGCGCCCTGCGGCGCCAGAACGGGGCCTGCGACCATGACGGCAGCGGCGAGCGCCATGCGGCAAGGCATGCGCGACTTGACGGATACTTGACGCAACGCTCGCTCCACCCGACGCAACCGCACATGCGCGACGACAATGCCGCAACCGCAGTCACTTTATCGCCGGATGGTAAACGAGCGGTGAGCGCCGGCTGCATGGCCCGAAAGAAATGCAGCGACGCGCGGACGTCAGGGCTTGAGGAATTCAGACGCCTTGTACAGCGAGCGGAAATCGAGCCCGACCTCGGCGAAATTTGCCGCGGCGCCTTCCTCGCGATCGATCATCGTCAGCACCAGCACGATCTCCGCGCCGGCCTCGCGCACCGCTTCGACCGCCTTGAGCGCCGAGCCGCCGGTCGTCGTGACGTCCTCGACGATCACCACGCGCTTGCCGTGCAGCGTCTCGCCGTTGGCGAGGCCCTCGACCGCCAGCCGCGCGCCGTGCTCCTTCGGCTTCTTGCGCACGAAGAACGCGGCGATCGGATGGTTCTTCAGCCAGGACAATTGCGCGATTGCGCCGGCGAGCGGCACCGCGCCCATCTCCAGCCCGCCGACATAATCGAGCCGGTCGTCGCGCAGCGTGTCGTAAGTCAGTTCGGCAAGCAGCGCCGCGCCTTCCGGATCGAGCATGGTCGGCTTCAGGTTGAAATAGAAGTCGCTCTTGCGTCCGGAGGCCAGCGTGATCTCGCCGCGGCCGAACGAGCGGATGCGGATGATGTCGGCAAGGCGGGCGCGCGAGGCGGATTTCGACACGGCAACTCTCCGGCGGGTGGCGCAATCTATCGGCGTGGCCGCGCGCATTCCAGAGCCGATCGCGCGCCGTCAACAGCCGCCGTTGTGACGCCGGCGCTGGCGGGCTAGGGAGTGGCAGCTTGTAAGGAGCGCTGCCGCCATGACGATCGAACTGCATAGCTGGAATACGCCGAACGGCCGCAAGATCGCGGTCGCGCTGGAGGAGATGGCGCTGCCTTACACCGTGATCCCGGTGAACATCGGCAAGGACGCGCAGTTCAGTCCGGAGTTCCTTGCGATCAGCCCGAACAACAAGATTCCCGCAATCGTCGATCCCGACGGCCCCGATGGCAAGCGCATCAGCATGTTCGAATCCGGCGCGATCCTTTTGTATCTCGGCGAGAAGACCGGCAAATTCCTGCCGGCGTCGCTGCGCGACCGCGTGCCGGTGCTGGAATGGCTGATGTGGCAGATGGGCGGCTTCGGCCCGATGCCGGGCCAGGTGCACCACTTCATCGCGCTGGAGAACGAGACCGACCGCGCCTATGGCCTGAAGCGCTATGCCGCCGAGACGCGGCGGCTCTACGGCGTGCTGGACCGCCGCCTGCAAGACCATGAATTCGTGGCCGGGCCGCTGTCGGTGGCGGATTTCGCAATTATCGGCTGGGCCTGGCGGCACGAGCGGCATCTGGTGTCGTTCGACGATTTTCCGAATGTCGGCCGCTGGTACGCGCAGCTCATGGCACGCCCTGCGGTGAAACGCGGATTCGGGGCGAAGCTGGATTGAGAACGTGCCCACATCTGCCGGGCCGTTCGCGGTTCAGATGAAGCAGAAGCGAGATTGATCGTTCACCGGATGGAATGCTGCCCTATTCTGTCAGCTTTTAATCTCTCAAGACGATTGCCCGGCGGTGATTTCAAATCATTGAGCGAAGCCGCTGCCTCGGGATAATTCAGCTTTCGCCGCGTGACCGAAAACAAATCGGCCGGAAAGCCCTTTGATGCCTCTCCGTCGAATGCCGCCCGGGTCATATCATTCTTGAAACTCCGGATCATACCAACGCTGTATCATAATCCGATACAACATTCCATCTTTGATAACAGTATCAACTTCAATGCGCTTCTTCCCAATTGTCGGCGGCGCGGGCGTCGACCTGAAGCGGCACGTGCAGCAGCACGGCGGGGAACGGCGCGTCCTGCATGGTGTGCCGCACCACCGGCAGCGTCGCCGCCACCTCGTCGTCCTGCACCTCGAAGATCAGTTCGTCGTGCACCTGCAGCAGCATCTGCGCGGAGAGCTTGTGCGCGGCGAGCGCGTCGTCCATCCGCACCATGGCGCGGCGGATGATGTCCGCGGCGGTGCCCTGCAGCCGCGCGTTGATCGCGGCGCGTTCGTTGAAGGCGCGGATCGAGGGGTTCGACGCCTTGATGTCCGGGTAGTGGCATTTGCGCCCGAACAGCGTTTCGACATAGCCATGCGCGCGGCAGAAATCGCGCGTCGCGTCCATATAGGCGCGGATACCGGGGAAGCGCTCGAAATATTTCTTGATATAGGCGCCGGCTTCCTCGCGCGGAATCCCCAGCTGGTTGGCGAGCCCGAACGCCGAGATGCCGTAGATGATGCCGAAATTGATCGCCTTGGCGCGGCGGCGAATTTCGCCCGGCATGTCCTTGACCGGCACGCCGAACATTTCCGACGCGGTCATCGCATGAATGTCGACGCCTTCCTGGAACGCGGTGCGCAGCGCCGGCACGTCGGCGACCTCCGACAGCAGCCGCAATTCGATCTGCGAATAATCGGCCGAGACCAGCTTGTGGCCCGGCGTCGCAATGAACGCGCGGCGGATCTTGCGGCCGTCCTCGGTGCGCACCGGGATGTTCTGTAAATTGGGTTCGTTCGACGACAGCCGTCCGGTGGTCGTCGCGGCCAGCGCGTAGGTGGTGTGGACGCGGTGGGTTTGCTGATTGACGTATGCCGGCAGTGCGTCGGTATAGGTCGAGCGCAGCTTGGAGACCTGACGCCAGTCTAGAATCCTGCGCGGAAATTCGTGACCCTGCTCGGCGAGGTCTTCGAGCACCTGCGCCGAGGTCGACCACGCGCCGGTCTTGGTCTTGCTGCCGCCCGGCAGCCCCATCTTGCCGAACAGGATGTCGCCGAGCTGCTTCGGGCTGCCGATATTGATCTCTTCGCCGGCGATCGCGCGAATTTCGGATTCGATCCGCGCCGCGGTCTGCGCGAAGTCCGACGACAGCAGCGACAGCACCTGCCGGTCGATCGAGATGCCGCGCCGCTCCATCCGCGCCAGCACCGCGATCAGCGGCCGCTCCAGCGTCTCGTAAACCGTGGTCATGCGCTCGGCGGCGAGACGCGGCTTCAGGATGCGCCACAGCCGCAGCAGGACGTCGGCGTCCTCTGCGGCGTATTCGGTGGCGCGCGCAATCGCGACCTGGTCGAAACTCAGTTTGGCCTTGCCGCTGCCGATCACCTCGCCATAGCTCAGCGTCTTGTGGCCGAGCCAGGTTTCCGCCAGCGCGTCGAGGCCATGCGCGTTGCGCCCGGCGTCGAGCGCATAGGACATCAGTTGCACGTCGTCGGCGTTGCGCAGGCCCAGCCCATGTTGCGCGAGCAGCACGGCGGTGAATTTGATATTGAATCCGATCTTGAGGATGCCCGGCGATTCCAGCAGCGGCCGCAGGGCGTCCAGCGCGTCGCGCGCGCCGATCTGGTCGGGCGCGCGGCCCGCGGCAAACAGGCCGGCGGCGTCGCCGGATTGCTTGTGGCCGAGCGGAACGTAGCAGGCGTCGTTCGGGCCGAGCGCCAGCTTGCGGCA
>CAXUBE010000039.1:0-14660 GCA_964249215.1 uncultured Rhodopseudomonas sp.
TCGCGACGCTGGACGGCGACGGCCAGAACGATCCTGCCTTCGTGCCGGAGCTGATCCTGGCGCTGAGCCGCGGCGGCGACCGGGTCGGGCTTGCCGCGGGCCAGCGCGTCGGGCGCAAGGACACGTCGTTCAAGCGCTGGCAGTCGCGGATCGCCAACCGCGTCCGCAACGCGATCCTGCGCGACGGCACGCGCGATTCCGGCTGCGGATTGAAGGCATTCCGGCGCGACGTGTTTCTGGCGATGCCGTATTTCGACGGACTGCATCGTTTCCTGCCGGCGCTGGTGCGCCGCGAGGGCTACGACATCGTCTATGTCGACGTGACGGATCGCCCGCGCCGGTCGGGCGTCTCCAATTACGGCTTCTTCGACCGGCTGTGGATCGGACTGATGGATCTGGCGGGAGTATGGTGGCTGATCCGCCGCAAGAAGGCGACGCCGGTCGCGAGCGAAGTGACGCGAAGCGAGTGATGCGATGACGACGCTGGCCGCCTATCTGCACGACGTGTTCGTCATCAAGTTCGACGGCTGGGTGATCCTCGGATTCGCGGCGCAGGCGCTGTTCACGATGCGCTTCGTGGTGCAGTGGATCGCCTCCGAACGCGCGCGCAAGAGCGTGATCCCGGTCGCGTTCTGGTTCTTCTCGATCGGCGGCGGGATGCTGCTGCTGATCTACGCGCTATATCGCCGCGATCCGGTGTTCATCGCCGGCCAGGCACTGGGCCTCGTGGTCTATGTGCGCAATCTGTACTTCATCATCTCGAACGGCCGCCAGTCGTCGGAATAGCGATGCGTCAGCGCGACGAGGGTTGCGCGCGATCCGGGGTCGCAAGGTCAGGCCGCCGCGTGGAAGGCGGCAAAGGCGCGATCGAGATCGGCCTTCAGATCGTCGACGGCTTCGAGCCCGATGTGAAACCGCAGCGCCGGTCCGCCGGGCCGCCATTGCGTCGCCGTGCGGTAAGGCGTGCAATCGAACGGTATCACCAGGCTTTCGAAGCCGCCCCACGAGTAACCCATGCCGAACAGCGTGACGGCGTCGAGGAACGCGTCGACCGCGCGTTGCGGGGCGGGCTGCAGCACCACGCCGAACAGCCCGGACGCGCCGGAGAAGTCGCGCCTCCACAACGCGTGGCCGGGATCGGTCTCCAGGCCTGGATGCATCACCCGCTTGACCTCGGAGCGCGCCGCGAGCCAGCGCGCGATCGCAAGCCCCGAGGCCTGATGCTGCGCGAGCCGCACCCCCAGCGTGCGCAGTCCGCGCAGCGCGAGAAACACGTCGTCGGGTCCGGCGCAGACGCCGAGCAGGCGGACCGACTCGGCGATCGTCGGCCACGCTCTGGCGTTGGCGGAGATGGTGCCGAACATGATGTCGGAATGGCCGCCGATGTATTTGGTCGCGGCCTGGATGCTGATGTCGACGCCCTGATCGAGCGAGCGGTGAAACAGCGGCGTCGCCCAGGTGTTGTCGTCGATCAGCAGCGCACCATGCTCGTGCGCGACGGCGGCGATCGCGCGGATATCGGGCATCTCGAAGGATTGCGAGCCCGGCGCTTCGATCACCACGGCGCGGGTGTTGGGCCTGAACAGCGCGGCGATGCCGTCGCCGATCAGCGGATCGTAGTAACCGGTCTCGACGCCGTAGCGCGCCAGCATGGCGTCGCAGAACAGCCGGGTCGGGCGATAGACGTTGTCGCAGACCAGAAGATGATCGCCGCTCTTGAGCACTCCGAGCAACGTGGCGGTGATCGCCGCGACGCCGGATGGCGCGAGACCGACGCCGGCGCAGTTCGGTCCTTCCAGCGCCATCAGCGCCTGCTGCAGCGCCTTGGTGGTCGGGGTGCCGTGACGGCCGTACTGGAATTCGCCGCGGTGCGCGTGCAGGTCTTCCGCGGTCGGATACAGCACGGTCGAGCCGCGTACCACCGGCGGATTGACGAATCCCTTCTGCGCCTTCGTGTCGCGCCCGCCGGTCACGAGACCGGTGAGAGGGCTCGGCGCGGCATGCTTGTCGTCGCTCGCAGAACTCATCGGATGACCGCTTTGCCAAGGTCGATATGCCGCAGTCCGCACCGCCAATGGCAGCGGACGCGAGACCGGACGGCCGGGCATGCTACTAGCAGGAACGACAAGATCGCCGTCAACCCCTTGACCCGGCGCTCAACTCGTTCTGTGATGCATCCCGGCTGTCCGGATGCCGCGTGTCGAGGGGGCTCGCCGCGAAATTGATCGATCGCTGTCCCGGTTGGACCGGCCCGACCGGATCCGGAGCGGCGACGGCGATCGGTTGGCTAGCTCCTTGCATGCAAGCGTCACGACGAACGATGTCGGTCCCGTTGATTGAGGACGTTCTTTGAAAGGTTTTGCCATGAAACGCGTATCTGTTGTGATGTCCGTTGCCGTCGCGTTCTGCGTCCAAGCCGCCGACGCGCAGACGCTCAAGACGGTCAAGGACCGCGGCATGCTGTCCTGCGGCGTGAGCCAGGGCCTGCCCGGGTTCTCTGCTCCCGACGACAAGGGAAACTGGACCGGCCTCGACGTCGATATCTGCCGCGCGGTTGCAGCCGCGATCTTCGACGACGGCACCAAGGTCAAGTTCGTGCCGCTGTCTGCGAAGGACCGTTTCACCGCGCTGCAGTCCGGTGAAATCGACCTCTTGTCGCGCAACACCACCTGGACGGTGTCCCGCGATACGTCGTTGGGCGTCAACTTCACCGGCGTCACTTATTACGACGGCCAGGGCTTCCTCGTTAAGAAGTCGCTGAAGGTGAACTCCGCGCTCGAACTCAACAGCGCGTCGATCTGCGTGCAGACCGGCACCACCAACGAGCAGAACGTTGCCGATTACTTCAAGGGCAACAACATGAAGTACGAAGTGATCGCTTTCGGCACCGCCGACGAGGCGATCAAGGCTTACGAATCCGGCCGCTGCGACGTGTTCACCTCCGACGTCTCGCAGCTTTATGCGCAGCGCCTGAAGCTCGCGACCCCGGCCGATCACGCCGTGCTGCCGGAAGTGATCTCCAAGGAGCCGCTCGGCCCGCTGGTGCGCCATGGCGACGACCAGTGGTTCGACATCGTCAAATGGACGCTGTTCGCGATGCTCGATGCCGAAGAACTCGGCGTGAATCAGAAGAACGTCGAGGAACTGGCCAAGTCCGACAAGCCGGAGCTGAAGCGCATGTTCGGCACCGACGGCAATCTCGGCGAACAGCTCGGCGTGACCAAGGACTGGGTGGTGCGGATCGTCAAGTCGGTCGGCAATTACGGCGAGTCGTTCGAACGCAATGTCGGCTCCGGCTCCAAGCTCGGCATCGCACGCGGCCTGAACCAGCTCTGGAACAAGGGCGGCGTGCAATACGCACCGCCGATCCGCTGATCGGCGGCGACCGGGAGCGTCCATGGCCATCGAGGCCCGACCTCCGCCGGCGCAGCTTGCCGCTAAGCTGCGCCGTCTGCTCGGCGGGCGCGCCGGGTGGGGTGGGCTGGTGCTGCAACTGCTGTTCATCGCGGCGGTGCTGTGGGTCGGCTACGAAATCGTCTCCAACGCCCGCACCAACCTGCAGAACCAGCGCATCGCCTCCGGCTTCGGCTTCATGTCGCAGACCGCCGGCTTCGGGGTCAGCCAGGCGCTGATCCCCTACACGGAATCCGACAGCTACACCCGCGTGTTCCTGGTCGGCGTGGTCAACACGCTGGCGGTCGCGATCATCGGCATCTTCTTCGCCACCCTGATCGGCTTCATCGTCGCGCTCGGGCGGCTGTCGCCGAACTGGCTGCTGTCGAGCATCGCCGGCGGCTATGTCGAATTGATGCGCAACCTGCCGCTGCTGTTCCAGATCCTGTTCTGGTATCTCGCCGTGCTGGGCGCCTTGCCGAACCCGCGGCAGAGCGTGTCGGTGTTCGACAGTTTCTTTCTCAGCAATCGCGGCATCGTGATGCCGCGGCTGGTCGGCGAGCCGGGGCTCGATGCGTTCCTGATTGCGCTAGGGACAGCGATCCTGCTCGCGATCGTGCTGCCGATCTACGCCAGGCGCCGCCTGTTCCAGTCCGGACGGCGGCTGGCGGTGTGGCCTTACGTGCTCGGCGCGCTGATCGGACTGCCGCTGCTGGCGGCGCTGATCTTCGGCAAGCCGTTCATCTTCGAGGTCCCGTTGCTGAAGGGCTTTAACTTCGCCGGCGGCTCGCGCGTCGCGCCGGAATTCGTGGCGCTGACATTGTCGCTGTCGACCTACACCGCGGCTTTCATTGCCGAGATCGTCCGCGCCGGCATTCAATCCGTGCACAAGGGACAGATGGAGGCGGGTGCGTCGCTCGGCTTGTCGCGCGGCTCGACGTTGCGTCTCGTGGTCGTGCCGCAGGCGATGCGCGTGATCCTGCCGCCGCTGACCAACCAGTACCTCAACCTCACGAAGAATTCCTCGCTCGCGGTCGCGATCGGCTATCCCGACCTGTTCTCGGTGTTTGCCGGAACCACGCTCAGCCAGACCGGGCAGGCGATCGAAATCATCGCCATCACCATGGGCGTCTATCTGGTGATCTCGCTGGTCACCAGCGCGCTGATGAGTTTCTACGGCTGGCGATTGAACCGGAGCCTCGGCGGATGAGCGATATCGCAGCCCCGCCATTCGTTCGCGGCGATCTGGTGCCGACCCGCGAGGCGCCGGTCAAGACCACCGGCGTGGTCGGGCTCGTGCGCACCAGGCTGTTCAACTCGCCGACCAACGTCCTGACCATCCTCGGCGTGCTGCTGTTGTACACCACGGTGGTGCCCTCGATCCGCTTCCTGCTGGTCGACGCGGTGTGGACCGGCGCGAGCCGCACCGACTGCCTGGCCGAGAATGCCGGCCATCCGGTCGGTGCCTGCTGGCCGTTCGTGCGGGCGAAGTTCTCGCAATTCGTGTACGGCTTCTATCCGGAGCCGGAACGCTGGCGCGTCAACCTGACCTTCCTGATGGCGGCGCTGTTGCTGCTGCCGCTGCTGATCCCGCGCGCGCCGGCCAAATCGCTGAATGCGGCGCTGTTCTTCGTCGCGTTTCCGATCGTCGCGTATTTCCTGCTGCATGGCGGCGGATTGCACGGCTTCGGCGTCAGCTGGATCGCCGATCTGCTGTCGGGGCTGGTCGGCAGCATCGCGGACGCCGGTAACAAGTTGAACGAAGGCAATGTCGCCGCAGCCTTGTTCGGCAGGATCGTCAGCGCCGTCGCCTTCGTGCTGTCGATCGTCATCTGGCCGCTCACCGCGTTGCGCGGCGCCGTCCAGGGCTCCGGCAATCCGCTGTGGGCCGATTTTGGCGCCACCGCGCTGATCGTGTCGCTGCTGATGTTCGTGCTCGGTGGCGCGTTTCGCACCGGCTGGCGTGCGCTATTGACCTCGCTTGCGATCTTCGCCGGCACCGGCGTCGTCATGGCGCTGCTGAAGCTCGACCAGGGCGGCCTGCCGCTGGTCGACACCAGGCTGTGGGGCGGATTGCTGGTGACGCTGGTTGTCTCGGTCACCGGCATCGTCACCTCGATGCCGGTCGGCATTGCGCTGGCGCTCGGGCGGCGCTCGACCATCCCGTTGATCCGGGTGTTCTCGGTCGGCTTCATCGAGTTCTGGCGCGGCGTGCCGCTGATCACCGTGCTGTTCTTCGCCACCTACATGCTGCCGCTGTTCTTGCCGGGCAACTTCACCGTCGACGGACTGGTCCGCGTGCTGATCGGCATCGCGCTGTTCGCCGGGGCCTATAATGCCGAAGTGATCCGCGGCGGCCTGCAGGCGATTCCGCGCGGTCAGGCCGAAGCCGCCGCCGCGCTCGGGCTGTCGTATTGGAAGACCACCGGCCTCGTGGTAATGCCGCAGGCGCTGCGCCACGTCATCCCCGGCCTCGTCAACAGCTTCATCGCGCTGTTCAAGGATACCTCGCTGGTGTCGATCGTGTCGCTGTTCGATCTGCTCGGGCAATTGCGCGCCTCGTTCGCCGACCCGAACTGGTCGACGCCGACCACGCTGTTCACCGGCTTCGCGTTCACCGGGCTGGTGTACTTCACCTTCTGTTTCGGCATGTCGCGCTACTCGCTTTTCGTCGAAAGACGCCTCAACGCGCACCGGCGCGCCTGATCAACGGGATCTGATCCAGCATGACAGCGAATTCGGTCGTCAACGTCGCCGGGCTGAACAAATGGTACGGCGATTTTCATGTGCTGCGCGAGATCAACATCGACGTCGCGCGCGGCGAACGCATCGTGATCTGCGGACCGTCCGGTTCCGGCAAATCGACGCTGATCCGCTGCATCAACGCGCTGGAGGAATTCCAGGAGGGCGAGATCGTCGTCGACGGCATCGAACTCGGACCGAGCCTGAAGCGCGTCGACGAGGTGCGCCGCGAGGTCGGCATGGTGTTCCAGAGCTTCAACCTGTTTCCGCATCTGACGGTGCTGGAGAACTGCACGCTGGCGCCGATCTGGGTGCGCAACATTCCGAAGAAGGATGCCGAAGCCGCCGCGATGAAATACCTCGAGCGGGTGCGGATTCCGCATCAGGCCAACAAATATCCGGGGCAGATGTCCGGCGGCCAGCAGCAGCGCGTCGCGATCGCCCGCGCGCTGACGATGAATCCGAAGGTGATGCTGTTCGACGAACCGACCTCGGCGCTCGATCCGGAAATGGTCAAGGAGGTGCTCGACACCATGGTCGACCTCGCCGAGGAGGGCATGACCATGCTGGTGGTGACGCACGAGATGGGGTTCGCCAAGCAGGTCGCCAACCGCGTGGTGTTCATGGACGCGGGACAGATCATCGAATCGAACACGCCGGCAGAATTCTTCAGCAATCCGCAGCACGCGCGGACGCAGCTTTTCCTCGGGCAGATTTTGCGCTGACTTTCGTCATCGTATGCTGCGTCGTCATCCGGCAAGGGCGCATCTCGCGCCCGAAGACCGGGTGAACCAGTAAACGCAGTCCTGCCATTAAATAATCGCGGATGACTGGGTATCCGCCTTCGCGGGTATGACGGCAGCAATTGTCTCGCTGCCCTGATCTTTCACGCGTTTTCGAACGGGACGTGGATCGTGCTGCGCTGTTCCAGCCATGCCGGCACCGGCAGGTTTTGCGCGCGCATGAAATCCGGATTGAACAGTTTCGACTGATAGCGGCTGCCGTAATCGCACAGGATGGTCACGATGGTGTGGCCGGGGCCGAGATCACGCGCGAGCCGCATCGCGCCGGCGATATTGACGCCGCTGGAGCCGCCGAGGCACAGGCCTTCGTGCTCCAGGAGGTCGTAGACGATCGACACCGCCTCGTCGTCATGCACCTGATAGGCGTCGTCCACCACCGCGCCTTCGAGGTTGGCGGTGACGCGGCCCTGGCCGATGCCCTCGGTGATCGACGAGCCTTCGGAGCGCAGCGTGCCGTGCTTGTAGTAATGATACAGCGCCGAACCCATCGGGTCGGCGAGCACGACGCGGATCTGCGGGTTGAACTGTTTCAGCCCGATCGAGACGCCGGCCAGCGTGCCGCCCGAACCGACCGAGGCGACGAAGCCGTCGACCTTGCCGTCGGTCTGGCGCCAGATTTCCGCCGCCGTGGTCTCGATATGGGCGCGGCGGTTGGCGACGTTGTCGAACTGGTTGGCCCAGATCGCGCCGTTCGGCTCGGTCTTCAGTTGCTCGGCGAGGCGTCCGGACAGCTTCACGTAATTGTCCGGATTGGCATAGGGCACCGCGGGCACCTCGATCAGTTCGGCGCCGCACAGCCGCAGCATGTCCTTCTTTTCCTGGCTTTGCGTTTCCGGAATCAAGATCACGGTGCGAAAGCCGAGCGCATTGGCGACCAGCGCCAGACCGATCCCGGTATTGCCCGCGGTGCCTTCGACCACCACGCCGCCGTGGCGCAGCGCGCCACGCTCGACCGCGTCGCGGATGATGTACAACGCCGCGCGGTCCTTGACCGACTGGCCCGGATTCATGAATTCGGCCTTGCCGAGGATCATGCAGCCGGTCGCGGCGGAGGCGCGCTTGAGCTTGATCAGCGGGGTGTTTCCGATCGCCTCGACGACGTCGTGAGTGACTTGCATTGCGGGCGTCTTGCGGTCCGTTGCGGGCAGCGGACCCTAGTGGACCGGGCAAGGTCAAACAAGCCGAGCGGGCGCCGGCCGGCAATCAATCCGCTTTGGCGAACACCACTTGGCGGACATCGATGTTTCCGGACAGGAAGCCTGCCTCGCAATAGGCCAGATAATATTCCCAGAGCCGGCGGAAACGGTCGTCGAAGCCGAGCGGGGTCAGGTTCGGCCAGGCGGCGCGGAAATTGTCCCGCCAGGTGGCGAGCGTCTTGGCGTAATCCTGGCCGAAGATGCGTTCGCGGATCACCGGCACGCCGAACCGCGCGCCGAGCGATTTCAGCACTTGCGGCGAGGGCAGCATGCCGCCCGGAAACACGTAGCGCTGGATGAAGTCGACCTCGCGGCGATAGCTCTGGAAGAATCTGTCCTGGATCGTGATCGCCTGCAGCCCGACCAGGCCGCCCGGAGCCAGGCGGTCGCGCAATTGCGAGAAATATTGCGGCCAGAACTGTTCGCCGACCGCCTCGATCATCTCGATCGATACGATCCGGTCATATTGCCCGCGCTCGTCGCGATAGTCTTGAAACCGAATTTCGACTTGGTCGGCGAGGCCGGCCTCCTGCATGCGCTTCTGCGCGAAATCGCGCTGTTCTTTGCTGATGGTGAGACCGACGACGTTGGCGCTGCAATGCTTTGCGGCATATTCGGCAAATCCGCCCCAGCCGCAGCCGATTTCCAGCAGCCGCTGGCCGGGCCTGAGGTCGATGGCCTCTGCGAGGCGTCGGTATTTGTTGTTTTGCGCCGCGGTGAGGTCCTGGGCGGGGTCCTCGAACAGCGCCGACGAATAGGTCATGCTCGGGTCGAGCCAGGCCGAATAGAAGGCGTTGCCAATATCGTAATGCGCGAAGATGTTGCGCTGCGCCTGCCGCCGGGTGTTGCGGTTGAACCAATGCCGCACGATCTGCACGAACCGCATCAGCGGATTGTCGCCGAGCATCGCCTGGATCAGATCGTGATTGACGCAGAACAGGTACAGGAACTTGGTCAGGTCGGGGGTGTCCCAGTCGCCCTTGAGGTAGGCTTCCGCGATGCCGATGTCGCCGCCATGTACGAGCCGCGACGCGAAGCCGTAGCCGAACAGCTTCATTTCCGCCGCCGGACCGGCCTCCTGGCCGCCGAGCCGAATGACGCGGCCGTCCGGCAGCGTGACGTCGAGGGTTCCGCGCCGCAAGCGCGAGCCGAACGAGAACGCCAGCCGCACGATGCGGGGCAGGTCGCCGAGCTCGGCCTCGACATTCTCGGGCGTCAACGCAATCACGTCGGACATCGCAATTCCACCGCACGACATCGCTGCGTGTCCAGGCGGCAAACCGCCCGGTCGAAAAGACTCCGGTTTGCGCGTCACTGGACGACGGCGCCTTCCGGCGTCGCCGCTTCTGCTTTGGACGCCGGCGACGCCCGATGATTATAATCATCGTGCTGGCCCGCCGCAAAGTCCGGTTTTGCGGCTGCGCCCGGGCGCGGCACCAGTTTGGCGCCCTTCAGCCAGAGCCGCAGCGCTTCCCAATGGATGGCGCCGAGGATCTTCAGCGTCACCATCGGCAGCGACACGAAGGCGCGCAGCAGATTGGCGGTCGTCAGCGGTGCGCGATGTCCGTTGAAGGTCGCGGCGAGCAGCGGCCCGTCGCGGTCGGTTTCCAGGATGCGCAGCTTCACGTCGTCGCCGGGCGGCGATATCCGGAAATGATAGCGCATCGCCATCTCGATGAACGGCGACACGTAGAACAATTTGTCCTGCTGCTGGCGCACGCCGGCCGCGCTGATCTCGCCGGGCCGGACCGGCAGCACGTAAGGATGGATGTCGCCGAAGGTGTTGCGCACCTCGTAGATGATCAGCGCCAATTCGCCGCCGGCGCGGTAGCAGAAATAGGCCGACAACGGATTGAAAGTGTAGCCGAACAGCCGCGGGTAGCACAGCAGCAGCACGCGGCCGCCGGCGAGATCGATGCCGTGCGCGGCGCAACAGATCTCGGCGTAAGCGCGCAGCGACGAGCCGTCTCGCGGACCGTGATCCTTTTCGCGGAAACTATAAAGCGCCGCGCGGTTGACGCCGAACAAGGGCGTCATGCGGTCGGCAGCCGAGAGCCTGTCGAGATCGATCAGCAGGCTCATCACGCGGTAGCTGAAGCGATGGCCGACCGGTTTCAGCCGCGCATGCATCACCTCGCCGAAATATAGCGCCGCCGCGCCGCCGGGCGGTTTCGTCGGAATGTCGACGGCGTCCGTCATCGCTACTCCGCGGCTTCGGCGAGTTCCGGCGGCGGCGCGCGCCACGGCACCACGGCGCCGAGCGCTTCGGCCACCGCCAGGCCGGAGCGCAAGCCATCCTCGTGGAAGCCGTACCCGGTCCAGGCTCCGGCGAACCAGGTGTGGCGCGGGCCCTGGATGTCGCCGAGACGCTTTTGCGCCGCGAACGCCGCCGCGGTGAATTGCGGATGGTCGCACATGTATTGGCCGAAGGTAAGGCTGGGGTCCGGCGCGACCGGCGGGTTCAGGCTGACGAACAGCGGCTTGTCGTCGTCGATGCTTTGCAGCGCGTTCATCCAGTAGGTCACCGCGACGTCGTTGACCGTGGTGCCGTCGCGGCGCCAGCGCAGGAAATTCCACGACGCCCAGGCCCGCTTGCGCCTGGGCATCAGCCGCGGATCGCGATGCAGATAGACCTGGTTCGGCCCGTAATGGATAGCGCCGAGGATCGCGCGTTCCTGGTCGCTCGGGTCGGCGAGCATCGCCAGCGCCTGATCGCTGTGCGCGGCGATCACCACGTGATCGTAGGCATCGCGGTGGCCTTGGCTGTCGGTGATGACGACGCCATGCGCGCTGCGCTCGACCGTCACCGCGCCGCAGCCGAGCCGGATGCGGTCGCGGAACGCCGCCGTCAGCTTCTCGACATAGCGCCGGCTGCCGCCCTTGACCGCGCGCCAGGTCGGCCGGTCGTATTGCAGCAGACGGTGGTTGCTGAAGAAGGCGACGAAGTTCTCGGCGGGAAAGTCGACGATCTGGGAGGCGGGGGCCGACCAGATCGCGGCGCCCATCGGCGCCATGTAATCGCTGAGCAGCCGCGGCGCGAATTTGCGCCAGGCGAAGTAATCGCCGAGCGTCAGCCCGGTCAGCGCGCCGGATTCGAAATCGGCGACGCTTTTTTCGTTGAAGGTCAGGATATCGCGCAGCATGCGCAGATAGGACGGCGACAACAGGTTGCGCGGCTGCGCGAACAGTCCCTTGGCGGTGTCGAGCCAGGTCGAGCCGCCGCCCTTCCACTCGAACCGCCCGGCGTCGGCGCTGACCGCAAAGGTCATGCTGCTCTCGGTGGTCTCGACGCCGAGATGGGCGAACAGCGCCGTCAGGTCCGGATAATTGAGTTCGTTGTAGACGATGAAGCCGATGTCGACCGCGACCGGCGTGCCGTCGTAATCGACCGTGACGGTATGGCTGTGGCCGCCGGGACGGGTCTCCTTCTCGTACACCGTGACCGGATATCGCGACGACAGCGCCCAGGCGGCGGCATTGCCCGCGATTCCCGTTCCGATGACTGCGACGCGCATCCTTGCCCCCGTGACCTTCAAGCCCAAGATACGACGGCTGAATGCGGTAGTTTCAGCGGCTGGGTGTCGCTTCGCAGGGCAGGGACGGCGCGATCCTCTGACGGCACGAATGAACATGAAATCTTGGTAAGAATCGCCGCAATCGCGGATGCCGTCAAGGGCGTCGCAAAGCCCGTGGAATATGGGCTTTTGCGTGCCCGCACGGGCGCGGGCGGCGCGGGCGGCCGGTCATCCGGATGCGACAGGCCTGTGCGCAGCGGTATCCGGCGGCTACAATGACGCCGACCGATCCGAGGACGCATGCATTCCGTGACAGCAAAGCCGACCGCAGCGTTGCGACGACGCGCCCCCCGGCGCGCCGTGGCCGCGCGGCCATGGCTCCGATCGTGGCGCGCATGAGCATGGTCGTCATCCGGATCGGACGATCGCTGCGGATCGCAACCGTCTGCGCGCTCGCGGTCTGCGCGAGCGGCTGCATCCTGACCAGGGACCTGCCCGATCCGGCGCTCGACATCCCTGACGGCTACAAGGCTGCGCGGCTGACCGGCGGCGACAAGCCGCCGACGCTGGACTGGTGGCGCGGCTTTCGCTCGGGCGAGCTCACCACGCTGATCGAGGAGGCGCAGACCGTCAATCTCGACATCGCGGCGGCGACCTCGCGGATCATCGAGGCCGACGCGCAGGCCCGCATCGCCGGCGCGCCGCTGTTGCCCAACGTCACCGCCAGCGACCAGGTGACGCGCTCCAAGAGCGGCACGGCGAAAAGCATCTCGGTCTACACATCGGCGTTGAGCGCCAGCTACGAGATCGACTTCTGGGGAAAGAACCGCGACGCCGCGCTCGCCGCCGAGGAAATCTCCACCGCCAACCGGTTCGACCGCGACGTGGTCGCGCTCGCCACGATGACCAGCGTCGCCAACGCGTATTTCCAGGTGCTGGCGTCGCAGGACCGCATCCGCACCGCGTTGCGCAACATCGCCAGCGCCCAGCGCATCCTCGATGCGATCCGGCAGCGGCTGTCGGCCGGCACCGGCAGCGATCTCGACGTCGCGCAGCAGGAGAGCGTGCTCGCCAACCAGCGCGCCGCGGTGCCGCCGCTGCGGCAGACGCTGGCGATCAATCTCAACGCGCTCGCCACGCTGGTGTCGCGGCCGCCGGAAAGCGTGCATGTCGATGGCGGCTCGCTCAACGCGATCGCGATCCCGCGAGTCACGCCGGGGCTGCCGTCCGAACTGCTGACGCAGCGGCCGGATATTCGCCGCCAGGAAGCAAGCCTTGCTTCGGCGACCGCCAATGTCGGCAGCGCGCGCGCGCAATTCTTTCCGAGCATCCAGCTTACCGGGCAGGCCGGCTATCAGAGCACGGCGCTGGCGGCGCTGTTTTCGCCGCAGGCGATGTTCTCCAACGTCGCCGCAAGCCTGACCCAGCCGATTTTCGACGGCGGCCGTATCCTCGGCAATTTCGAATACAATCAGGCGCGGCAGGACGAACTGCTGCAGACCTACCGCAAGACCGTGGTCTCGGCATTCGCCGACGTCGACAACGCGCTGGAATCGATCCGGCAGACCACCGAGCGGCTGCGGCTGCAGCGCGAGGTGGTGGCGGCGTCGCGGCGCGCGTTCGGTTTGGCCGAGCAGCAGTTGCGGGCGGGCACCGCCGACATCGTAACCGTGCTAAATACCCAGTTGACGCTGTTCACGGCGGAAGATTCGCTGCTGCAGACGCAATTGTCGCGCCTGCTGGCGATCGTCAGTCTTTACCAGGCGCTGGGCGGCGGTTGGGAGCCCAGGATGGAGAGGCCCGTCAATGCTCTTTAAACCGGATGCCAAGGACGCCGCGCCGGCCGCGGCTCAACTACGGCCGCCGTCGCGGTGGCGACGGCGCACCGTGTCGCTCGCGGTCACCGCGATCATTCTCGGCGGCCTTGCCTATATCGGCTGGACCGCGATGCAGCAGAAGCAGCAGACCGCCGGCGGACGCGGGCGTCCGGACAGCACCGTGCCGGTGCTGACCGCGACGCCGCGGCTGCGCGACGTGCCGGTGTATCTCGATGGCGTCGGCGCCGTGAAGGCGCTCAACAACGTCACCGTGCGCGCCCAGGTCGACGGCAAGCTGATGACGGTGAACTTCAAGGAAGGCCAGGACGTCAAGGCCGGCGACGTGCTCGCCGAAATCGATCCGGCGATCTACAAGGCGCAGTTCGACCAGGCGGTCGCCAAGAAGGCGCAGGACGAAGCGCAGCTCGCCAATGCGCGGCTCGACCTGGCGCGCTATCAGCAACTGGCGGCGTCCAACGCCGGCTCCAAGCAGCAGGCGGATACCCAGCGCGCCACCGTGGCGCAACTCGAGGCGCTGGTGCGCTCCGATCAGGCCGCGATCGACAACACCGAGGCGACGCTCGGCTACACCAAGATCGTCGCGCCGCTGGCCGGACGCGCCGGGCTGCGCCAGCTCGACCAGGGCAACATCATCCACGCCGCGGACGCGACCGGGCTGGTGGTGATCACGCAATTGCAGCCGATCGCGGTGCTGTTCAGCCTGCCGCAGCAGCAGATCGTGCGGGTCAACGCCGCCGCGGGCAAGGGCAAGCTCGCGGTCGACGTGTTCGGCAATGACGGCGTCACCGTGGTCGATACCGGCGCGCTGAGCGGCATCGACAACCAGGTCGATCCGAC
Source organism: uncultured Rhodopseudomonas sp. (assembly GCA_964249215.1). Lineage (GTDB taxonomy): Bacteria > Pseudomonadota > Alphaproteobacteria > Rhizobiales > Xanthobacteraceae > CAXUBE01. The sequence goes on from CAXUBE010000039.1 coordinate 14,325, forward strand.
CACCGGCACGGTGAAGCTGAAGGCCGAATTTCCCAACGCCACGTTCCAGCTCTGGCCCGGCCAGTTCGTCAACGTGCGGCTGAAAGTCGAGACGCTGAGCGGCGCGGTGGTGGTGCCGACCAGCGCCGTGCAGCGCGGTCCGGCCGGCACCTTCAGCTATGTGGTCGGCGAGGGCGATGTCGTCGCCGCGCGCCCGGTGACGGTGACGCAGCAGAACGAGACGGACGCGGTGATCGCGAGCGGTCTGACGCCATCCGACCGCGTGGTGACCACCGGTTTCGCCAATCTCGCCGTCGTCGCCTAGGTCGGGGTGGGGAGGTTCGTCCAGGGCCCGAG
>CAXUBE010000040.1:0-14559 GCA_964249215.1 uncultured Rhodopseudomonas sp.
TGCCGGCGCCGGGGCGGCGCCGACCGCCGGGCTGCATTTCACGCCCGCGCTCGAGGCGGCGCTCGCCGCGCGCGGCGTCGCGATCCATCGCCTCACGCTGCATGTCGGTGCTGGCACGTTCCTGCCGGTGAAGACCGAAGACACCGCGACGCATCACATGCATGCCGAGTGGGGCAGCCTGCCACAACACACCGCGGACCGGCTCAACGCGGTGCGCGCCGATGGCGGCCGCATCGTCGCGGTGGGCACCACCTCGCTGCGCCTGCTGGAAAGTGCGGCGCGCCACGACGGCACCGTCGCGCCGTTCTGCGGCGAGACGTCGATCTTCATCACGCCGGGCTACGCGTTTCGCGCGGTCGATATCCTTCTGACGAATTTTCATCTGCCGCGTTCCACGCTGTTCATGCTGGTGGCGGCCTTCAGCGGCCTCTCCACCATGCAACAGGCCTATGCACACGCCGTCGCGGACGGTTACAGGTTCTACTCCTACGGCGATGCCTGCCTGCTGTTCCGGGACGACACCATTGCATGACGCTGCCGAACGCCTTCACGCTGCTCGACACCGACGGCGGCGCGCGCCACGGCAGGCTGGTGACGCCGCACGGCATGGTGCGGACGCCCGCCTTCATGCCGGTCGGCACGCGGGGCGCGATGAAGGCCCTGCATTGGCGGGACGTGCGCGATGCCGGCGCCGATATCGTGCTCGGCAACACCTACCATCTGATGCTGCGGCCGGGCGCCGAGCGCATCGCGCGGCTCGGCGGACTGCAGCGCTTTACCGGATGGAACGGCCCGATGCTGACCGATTCCGGCGGCTTCCAGGTGATGTCGCTGGCGCAGCTTCGCAAGGTCACCGAGCAGGCGGTGAAGTTCCGCTCTCATATCGACGGCGCAAGCTTCGAATTGTCGCCGGAGCGCGCCATCGAGGTGCAGGTGCTGCTCGGCGCCGACATCGCGATGCAGCTCGACGAATGCGTGCGGCTTCCCGCCGGCCATGACGACATCGCGCGCGCGATGCAGCTTTCGCTGCGCTGGGCCGGGCGCTGCAAGGACGCCTTCGCGCAAGCGCCGCAGGGCCACATGCTGTTCGGCATCGCGCAGGGCGGCGACGTGGCGGCGTTGCGGCGGCAGAGCGCTCAGGGGCTGGTCGAGATCGGCTTCCACGGCTACGCGATCGGCGGGCTCGCGGTCGGCGAACCGCAGGCGGTGATGCTGGCGATGATCGAGGAGGTCGCGCCGATCCTGCCGACGGATCGTCCGCGTTATCTGATGGGCGTCGGCACGCCGGAAGATATTTTGGAGGCGGTCGCACGCGGCATCGACCTGTTCGACTGCGTGATGCCGACGCGCAACGGCCGCCACGGCATGGCGTTCACGCGGTTCGGGCCCATCAATCTCGGCAATGCGCGCCACGCCGACGATCCGCGCCCGCTCGATTCGGAAAGCGCCTGGCCCGCCACCCGTTCATACGCGCGCGCCTATCTGCATCACCTCGTGAAATCGCGCGAGATACTCGGCGCGATGCTGTTGTCCGAAATCAATATCGCCTATTATCAGCGGCTGATGAGCGACATCCGCGACGCCGTCGCGCGCGGCGCGTTCGACGACTTTCGGGCGCAGACACGCGCCGATTGGGCGAAAGGCGACATCGCCTTGCGCTGAGTCGACGCGGCCGATGGCCCGAATCTTGAATGCGTTCGGCTTGCCTAATAGCCGTGGTATGAGGGCTGAGGATGGAGTTGCCGTCGAGCGTCCAGATCAAGACCGCGGCGCAATCAGCGCCGCATGCCGCCGCGCATCTGCACGACGATCACGTGCTGCATCACGGCGGCGGCTCGCTGTTTCTGGCGCTGACCGCGCTCGGCGTGGTGTTCGGCGACATCGGCACGAGCCCGCTTTATGCGTTTCAGGTCGCGCTGGCGGGGCTCGGCCACCCACTGCCGTCGTCCATCGAAGTGCTCGGCATCGTCTCGCTGATCTTCTGGTCTGTGATGGCGATGGTGTCGCTGAAATACGTGGTGTTCGTGCTGCGCGCGGACAATGAAGGCGAGGGCGGCATCCTGGCGCTGCTGTCGCTGGTGGCGTCGGAGCGGATCGGCGACGGCGCGAAGCTTCCGCTCCTGGTGCTGCTCGGCGTGATCGGCGCGTCGCTGCTCTATGGCGATGGCGTCATCACCCCGGCGATCTCGGTGCTGTCGGCGATGGAGGGGCTGAAGCTGGTCGCGCCGCAATTCGACAAGTTCATCGTGCCGGTGACGCTGGTGATCCTGGTCGGTCTGTTCGCGATCCAGCACCGCGGCACGGCGATCATCGGACGGCTGTTCGGGCCGGTGATGGTGATCTGGTTCGTCACGCTAGGCCTGCTCGGGTCGGTCAATATTTTCGCCGCGCCCGGAATCCTGCGGGCGCTCAACCCCGCGTTCGCTGCGGGCTTCCTCGCCGGCGATCCTGCAATCTCGTTCGTGGTGATCGGCGCGGTGTTCCTGGCGCTGACCGGCGGCGAGGCGTTGTACGCGGACATGGGCCATGTCGGCGCGACCGCTATCCGCCGCGCCTGGTTTGCTCTGGTGCTGCCGGCCCTGATGCTGAATTACTTCGGACAAGGCGCGCTGATTCTCACCGATCCAACCGCCGCCGACAATCCGTTCTACAAGCTCGCGCCGCATTGGGCGCTGATCCCGATGGTGGCGCTGGCCGCGCTGGCCACCATCATCGCCTCGCAATCGCTGATTTCCGGGGTATTCTCGCTGACGCGGCAGGCGATGCAGATGGGGCTGTGCCCGCGCGCCAGGATCGTGCCGACCTCGGTGAACGAGGCCGGGCAGATCTACATTCCGGCGGCCAATTGGCTGCTGATGACGGCGACGCTGCTGACGGTATTGCTGTTCAGATCGTCGGAAAATCTCGCCGCGGCCTACGGCATCGCCGTGTCGGGCACGATGCTGATCACTACGATCCTGTTGTACCGCGTTGCCGTCACCCGCTGGCATTGGCCGGCCGCGCTGGCGCTGCCGGTGGTCGGAATCTTCGGGGCGATCGACACCATGTTCCTGATTTCGAATTCCATGAAGATCGTCGAGGGCGGGTGGTTTCCGCTGATCGTCGGCGGCTCGGTGGCGGTGTTGATCCTGTGCTGGCGCAAGGGCTCCTCCGAAGTGCACAGGCGACTGCAGGACATGTCGATGCCGCTGCCGGATTTTCTCGGCCACGTCGATCGCGAGGTGGTCGGCCGCGCGCCGGGACTGGGGGTCTGGCTCACCAAGGTCAAGCACGGCGCCTCGCCGATGCTGCTGCGGCACGTCGCGCATAACCGCGTGCTGCATGCCTCGGTGGTGCTGCTGACCTTCGTGTCGGACCGCCGGCCGCGGGTGCCGTTTCACGAGCGCCACAAGCTCGAGCGGCTAGGCCACGGCTTCTACCGCATCCAGGTGAAGCTCGGCTTCATGCAAACGCCGGATATTCCGCTGACGCTGCTCAACTGCAACCGGCTCGGATTCGATGCCGATCTGGTGGACCAGAACTATTACGTCGCCCACGAGACCATCGTGCGGCGCGAGAACGGATCGGTGATGTCGCCGGTCAGCTTTGCGATCTTTTCGTTCTTGAATCGCATCGCCAGCCGCGCGCCGGACTTCTTCAAGATTCCACAGGACGCGATCATCGAAGTCGGATTTCGCGTCGAAATCTGACAGATGTTTTCGCCGGCAAACCCAGCACAGTTACGAGGGACGCGTCAGTTACACGCCATGCGCCGCAGCGCATGCTTGGTCACGAAGCCGTAGCCGCAGGTGTCGCAAGTCCAGAGATAGCTCACGACATTGTCGGTAACGAACGCAGACGCCTCTGCCGCTACCATCGAATCAGCACATACCGGGCAGGTGGGAAGATCGCTTCCACGCGGCGCAGAACGAGGCACATTGGTCGACAGGACTTCAGCAATCGCTGGCATCGTGACCTCCTCAGTGATCCGTGGACGTGGGGGACAATACAACGCGTCGTTTGACGTTGTCGCAACACAAATGCGTTCCTTTTGGGAATTTCGGTTTTGCATCGCAGCGCAAGCCGGTATCCGCCGTGGGCGCGCGGTGTTGTAGGCAAGTTTTCAACAGTATTGTTACGAGTTTCGCGGCTGTTCGATTGTGCCTTTGCAAAGCCTGCCGCAGCGTGGGCCTGGACCGCACCATTCGAAAGCATCACAATGTCGCAAACGCCGCGCCGCCCTCGCACGCTCAATGATGCCCGCACCGAAGCGGAGGCGGCGTTCAGAAAGACGACGACCAAAATCCCGGAAGCGCCGGCCGCGACGCGGGCTATTCCCGGCGTCAGGGAAATGGTGTCGCTGCGGATCGATCAGGACGTGCTGGAGCACTTTCGGAACGATGGCCCCGGCTGGCAGGACCGCATCAACGCGGCGTTGCGCAAGGCCGCCGGCCTGTGAGTCAGGTCGCGGCGCGCGCGGCGGGGACGGGCGCGGCCTTCAAGTTCAACAGATTGCCGAGCATGATCAGGATCGCGCCGAGCACCACATAGATGTCGAGCCTCTCGGCGTAGATCAGCCATCCCGCGGCAGCGCTGAGCGGCACGCGCAGAAAATCCATCGGCACCACCACGGTCGCATCGGCATGGAGCAGCGCACGCGCCATGCAGTAATGTGAAAACGTTCCGCAGAACGCGATCACCACGATCAAACTCCATGCATAAAGCGTCGGCCATTGCCAGACCCATAACGCCGGTACCAGACCGGCAGCGGATTGCACCACCAGCATCCAGAAGATGATTGCGACCGCGCTCTCGGTGCGGGTCAGCGATTTCAGCATGGTAATCGAAATGCCGAATCCGAGCGCGGCCCCGAGCGCCATCATCTGGCCGGGATCAATCGCGCCGGTCGCAGGGCGCACGATCACGACGACGCCGATGAGGCCGAGCACGACAGCGGCGATCTTCCGCACCGTCATGCGCTCGCCGAGAAAGACCGCCGCGAGAAGCGCGATCCAGATCGGCATGGTGAATTCGATCGAGACCACCTGGCCGATCGGGATCAGCGTCAGCGCAAAAAACCAGGCCAGTTGAGCGATATAATGCACGAGGTTGCGCGTCACGTGAAGCCGGGGACGCGTCGTCGCCATTGCCGCGAAACCGCCATTGGCGCGGACCATCGGATACAGCATCACGAAGCCGATGAGCGAACGCACGTCCATGATCTGGAAGACGTTGAGCTCGCGCGTGGCTTCGCGACCGGCCACCGCGACGATCACCATCAAGGACAGCCAGCCCGACATCCATGACGCGGCCTTGATCCTGGAAGGGCGAATGTCCATGGCGATGGTCAGGCTCGAATGCGATGTCGGCGGATGCGCGGCGCGAGCGCCCATATCGGCGAGATCGCTTCGATTTGCAACACGCGCGCATGCGGAGCCTGTGAGCGCCGCAGACTGCTTCACCCGCCGCGGCCGAGAACGGGGCAAGTCGCGGGGATGGACGGGTGTACAAAACGCCGTCGGATTGCAAGCGCGCTATTGCCGGGACGCTTCCCAGCGGCCGCTGCAGGGAACGCCGCCGGACGCGCCGTTCCAGCGGCCGGACCCTGCGTTTCCGTTCAAATGACCGTTGGCATATGCGCCCCGGATCGACACCCGCACCATGCCGCCGCGTCCGACGCTGCCGGAGACGTCGGCGGCCGCGGCCGACACCTTGCCGTCCAAAACGGTCAACGGATAGCGCGCTGATGGTTCGCACGAGCCGTTGTTGGTCATGATGGTGACGGTCCACGTTCCGTCGTATGGCGAATCGGCGCGGGCAGAAGCAGCGGACAACAAGCCGGCTGCCACAATGACACCAAATATATTGATACGTCGTACGATTTTCATCAATCACATCCTGAGGCTGAATATCATATTCAGGACAATTGTGTTCGAACTTTGCTGCGACGCAGCATAGCTCACACTCAGGGAGAATAAGCGCGTGACATCAAGATAGTTCCGCTGATCCACAATGGTGAATCGATGGATCAAATCACCCCAGGCGGGGAGCCTTGGTGGCGAATTGCTCGTCCTGCGGCTCTGCCGGGAGCGAATTGTGCGTAGCGGCATGTTGGACGACGCGCGCGAGCAGCCTCTGGCCGAGCGGCGCCAGCGCGCGCTCCCACAATTCACGGGCGGTCTCGCCTTTTTTGACGAAGCACCAGTCCTGCATCGCGATCGCGCCGGCGTCCATCCGGTCGGCGAGATGATAGATCGTGCCGCCCGCAATGGCATCGCCCTCGCGGATCGTCCATTCCACCGCGGCAATGCCGCGATGCCGCGGCAGCAGCGACGGGTGGTAGCCGATGCCGCCGAGGCCGGCGACGGCGAGCGCCTCGCTGCTGACCCGCGCGTGGCTGTGCGCGGTGACGATCAGGTCGGTTTTGGGCGCGATCTCCGAAGCGGTGACGAGCTTCGGGTCGGCCTGCACCACCACCTCGATGCCGACGGCGCGCGCGCTCGCGGCGAGGCGATCCTTGGCCTCCGCCACCACGACGCGTGCGATATCGACGCTTTGCTCGCGCAACATCTGCAGCGTCGTCACGCCGAAATGGCGAGAGCCTACGAGCGTGATACGCATTGCTGATTCCTGCCTCAGGATGAAAACGACACTTGCCCGGCGGCGTTCCGATGCGCGCCGCCACAACCGGGGCGCCGGCTGCGCGCTGTCTGTTTAGATTCGATGGCCGTCATTGGCAACGCCGACGCGGCACGCCGCGCTCCGGTCGATGGAAAAACGCGTGATGGTTTCCGAGGGCTCGTCTAGTTGACCAGCACCGCGCCGTCGCAGCGAATGCCTTCCACGGTCGCGTCGACCTGACCGACACCGACGCCGAGCGTGGCGAGGGTCGAGGCGAGCAACTGGTCGATCGAACCGGTGGCGCCGCCGATGATCCCGGTCACGGTCGATCCGAGGCCTGGGATAGCCACGCCGAGCGGCCCGACACTGACGCCGACGGACAGATCGCCGAGCAGGCTCGTCGTCAGCGACGAGGTGAAATCGGTCGAAGTGACGGTGTGCTTGGCCTGCGTCTGGATGTCGGCATAATTGTAGCTGACGCTGGTCGGGGCGGTGTTGCCCATGCCGGCATGGGCGCGCCCGGTGACACTGACCGCGCCGAGATTGACCAGCGTCGCCGCCGGCGGGTTAGGCTTGGTGCTGAAATTGTTCAGATCCGCGGTGGTGACATTGCCGATCCAGGCGTCGACGATCCCGGGCGTCACGTCGAGCTTGACCACCGACGTATTAACGTTCGGATGGCCGCAACTGACGGACGTCAGCGTCGCGGTGCCGGAGGCGACCTCGACATACAGCGGAAGATTGACGCCGGCGACACCGCCGCTGCCGAGCAACTGCACCGACAGCAGCACCCGGGTCTGCGCGGTGTGCACGCTGGCACCCGCCGTGCCCAATGTCACCCAGCCGGACCCGACCGGATGCTCGCCGACCGTCGCCGTCACCGTGGCGCTGGCGATGCCGGGCAGGCCGAGATTGACCGACGCCGCGATCTGGTGCGTGCCGTTGGCCAGTTGCGCCGTCGCGGATAGGAGGTCGAACGGCGAGACGCTGACGCCGAGCTTGGCGTTCTGGCCGGTGGAGAGATTGGCGTAGGGACCGACGTCGATCAGCGAACCGGGCGTGACCCTCGTCGAATTGCCGATCAGCGCTTGCGAGATGTTCGAAAGCGCCGTCGACGCCGTACCGGCGCCGTTGGCAGATTGCTGCGTCGTCAGGGCGGCGGCGACGATATCCGAAACCTTGACGCTGCTGTTCAAGAGATTGTCGTAAGTAGCCCCGGTCAGATTGACCCGCGTCGCGAGCGCCGAGAGGAAATCCAGCGCGTCGATCCGCGCGTTGATCAGCGACTGATAATCCATCGCCGAAAGCGACAGCGTGGTGCCCAACATGCCGCCCAGCATGGCGTTCACCAAACCACCGTTGACCGACAACAGCCGCGAGCCGATCGAAAACGACGCCATCGCGGTCGACGACGCGGTCGCGGTCGATCGGATGACGTATTGGCTGGAGCCGGTGATGTAGCGCGCAAAGAACAGCGGCGTCTGCGTGTTCAGCGTCACCCGCACGGCATTGGCGGTCGCGGTCGCGGGCGTAACAAAGCGCGCGCTGGCGCTGATGCCGGAATTGGCCGTGTAGCTGCCGAGTTCGACGCCGACCACGGCGCTGGCCGGATAGTTGTTCTGCACCACGGTCGCAACCGCGGCGTTGGTCGCGTTGCCGATGTTGCTCGCGGCGAGAATGGCGGACAGGTCGGCCGTGCTCTGGCTCTTGCGCCGGTCGGCGAAAATGGTGCCGAGGTCCACGGCGAGTGCCGTGAAGCCGATGCCGAGCGTCATCAGGCCTGCGCCGATGATCGCGACGTTGCCGCCGCGGTCGTCGCAGAACCGCGCGAGTAATCCTCGCAGCCGGCCCATCAAAATCCTCCATAGGCGATCGCCGCCGATCGAACGATCGGCGTCGGCGGCGCCGGCACGAACGGCAGCGCGTAGATGAAGGAACGCGACGAATCGTAGTTGACGGTGACGACGTAGACGTTGGCATTCGCCGGCGACGGCGCGGCGTTCACGGAAATACTTCCGTTCGTCAGCAGCGGGTAGGTCGCAGCATTCGCGCTGACATAGTTGGTCGCAAGCGTGTTGCGCTCGGCGTCGGTCATACCGGCGATCGACGAGCGCGCCGCTTCGGCGGCGAGCTGCTGCACGCCGTGCACCATCGCCAGATACGAGCCGAACACCACGATGCCGAACACGATGGTGAGAAAGATCGGCAGCATCAAAGCGAATTCGACCGCGCTTGTCCCGCGCCGGCAATCGACGAATCTCATCGCAACATCCTCCAGGTCGCACGCCTGTCGTTCACGGGCGGAATCTGTGAAAGTCGCGTCTAGATTCCGTTGCGCGTTCGCAATGCGGTCGCTATCGACGCATCAAAAAAATTGATAGCTCGGCAGACGCAGCAAGAGATACAAGAAGTTTGCTGGTCGATTCGCTTCGATCGCGTCGTACTACGTAGAACTACCAGGTGGGGTTCATCATCTTGCAAAGCTGAGCGAAAACAAATGGCCCGCGCGTTCATCACCGCGTCCCATGCGTCGACGAACCGGATAATCGAAAATGCAGAAGCGCCAGAACTTGAACATCCCGATCGAGATCGTTCGCACGGTCGTGGCGATCTCCGAGACCGGCAGCCTTTCGAAGGCGGCGGAGCGTCTCGGGCTCAGCCAACCCGCGGTCAGTTCGCAGATCAAGCGGCTGCACGGTCTCATCGGCGGATCGCTGTTCGTGAAGACCGCGAACGGCACCGCCACCACGGACCTCGGCAAGCTCGCGCTGTATCACGCCCGGCGGATCCTCGACGCGAACGATCAGTTGTTGAGGCTCGGCGGCAACGACGGCGGGCCGAGCGCGCTGCGCCTGGGATTGAGCACGCCGTTCGTCGGGAATTTCATCAAGTCGCAGACCGCGCAGACGCTCGCGCATGTCTTCATTCAAGCCGATCAATCGACGTCGATCGGCAAGGGCTTGATCGACGGCTACATCGATGTCGCCTGCATCTTCGACAACCACGCGCTCGACGGCGAGATCGAGCAGTCGGTGATCGAACGATGTGACTATCCGCTGGCCTGGGTGCGCGCCAAAGACTTCGTGCTTAGCCCTGGGGCGCCGATTCCGATTCTGACGTGGCCCGGCGACGACTGGATGATCCGCACGCTGAACAAGCAGGGGTCGTCTTACAAGATCGTGTTTTCCAGTCCCGATTATCACGCCAAGCTGATGGCGGTGAAGGCCGGCATCGGTCTCACTGCAATTCCCGACAGCATGATCCCGCCTGATCTCGTCCGGGCGCGGGAATATTACCTGCCCGAATTGCCGCCGATGCGGGCGCTGCTCTGCGCGCGAAGCGGATTGGAAGGCGAGCGGATGCAACAACTGCTGTCGCAATTGTCGGCGGCGTTCTTCGGGCCGAAAAAGACGGCCTCGATACGCAACTAAGCGTCACTGGAGCGCGATGACTTTTCTTCGATTAGCCATCCGGCTCCATCCTGATGTTCGAGCATGATCTTTTCGGAAAACCGATACCCACTTTTCCGGATCATGCTCTGGCCGTACCGAGCGCCAACATCGAGAATAACGAGACCGCGGTGTCGCGCGGAGTTAATTCTGCGCGGCCAATCGCAGCCGGATGTGGAATTCGTTATAACCCGGTTCAACCGGAAACAGCGCTTCGACCTCGAAACCGTGCAGGCCCATCGTCGCGCTGTTCTGGATCAGATTGGTGAACGATTCCGCCGTGCAGGCGGTGCAGTGGACGTCGATGTAGCGCGCGGCGGCTTCGCACGCATGCGAATAGGCCCAGCGATAATCGATCGGCTGGCGTCCCGCCGGCAACTCGCCGTCGTCGGTCGCGCGCGGAAAACAATATTCGCTTCCCATCGTGGCGTTTTCGAACACCGTCGCCGGGGAAGGCTTCTGCCGCCGCTCGATATAGGCGCCGATCCATTCGTGCAGTTGCGTTCCGGTCCGAAATACATCGAAGGTCAGCCGCCGGTCGGGGATGGCCAGCGCCAACAGACCGTTCGGCTTCAGCACCGTCGCGCATTCTTGCAGCCAGGCGATCGGATTTGGCAGGTGCTCGAATACGTGAGAGGCGAAAATGTAATCGAATTTCATGCCGCCGACGATGTCCGCGAGCGGCCGTCCGTCCGTCACGAAATCGATGTCGACGACCTTTGCGGGATCGACATGGGTCTCATGCTGATATTTCTTGCGGATATTTTCGGTGGTGTCGTGGTCGATGTAATAAATCCTGCCTTCACTTTTGCTGATGATCGGGGTCGTCAACGCGCCGAATTCCAGGCCGACCGCCTGTTTGACATCGACGGTCCCGAGCAGATTGGTGCGGCGGTCGAACCGCTTCGGCGTCGCAATATCGGCCACCGAAGCTAACTCGCTTTTGTGCGCTTCGGACACATGCGAGATGTATTGCAGGATCGACGCGACGCCGTCCAACCGCATTCTGTTGACGTCGATGGCGCGCGCCACCGCCTCGTGGGATCTCAACATCGTCTCGTTGAACTGCACGATGGTCTCGTTGGACCGCGCGATCCCCGCAATGAATCGCAACATCGTCTCGCTGGATTCCACGATGGTTTCGTTGGAGCGCAAAATAGCCTCGTTGGATCGCGCGATCGCGGGCAGCAACCCGAGATTCAACAGCAGGCGCTTCAAGATCCGCAGCTTCTCCAACTCTAAATCCTCCGGGTGATCGAAATGATCGTCATGTCTGTCGCGCGAACGCCGTCTCGTCTCCGGTTACACAGCGCGTTGATCTGATACCGTGGCGAATTGCGCTGAATCAAGACGCGTCAATGGTGAGCGCGGAGGGACTCGAACCCTCGACCCCATGATTAAAAGTCACGTGCTCTACCGTCTGAGCTACGCGCTCACATGCGGCGCTGTGTAGGGGTCGATTGGTTCGGGGTCAATAGCGCGCGCGGAGCTGCCGGAAAGCCGGCCGGCTGTGAATTGTGTTGATGTCGCAGTGGTTTACCGGATGCCCGATATAACCCCGCGCGGCAGCGTCGCGCTCCCGCGGCCCGCCGCCCTAGACGCGGTCCTGCTGGATCTCTGAGCCGACCGGTTGCGGCGAGGGCAGGGCGCTCGGCAACGAGACCGGCCGCAGGCCGATCAATTCGGCGCTGCGCACGCCGGCGTTGCGCCAGAACGGGAAGGCGTTGATGCGCGAGTTTTCCAGGATGGCAATCGCCACCGCCGACAGGAACGGCAGGCTTTCCAGCACCAGCACCGCAGCGAAGATGTAAATCTCGCGGACTTCCTTGAAGTTGTTGGAGACGACCAGTACCGCGGCGCCGACCAACAGCAGCGTGCCGATCACCGCTTCCCAGAACGCCTGGAATTCGACCGACATCAGCGAGAAGCCGCCCTTCGAGGTGCGGGCAAAGGCCAGATGCTCGGTGATCAGGCCTTGAGCGACCGCGCGTGACACGGTCCATTGCACCGACATCGCCGCCACCATCGCGCCCAGCATCTGCGCGGTCTTGATCGGCACCCGCAGCCGGTACAGCGCGACGAAATGGATCAGCGACACCACGAACGACGCCATGATCGGCAGGGTAAGGATCTTGTCCGGGATCGCGATGTCGGCGAACGCCACGATCGGCACCCAGACCAGATTGAGGATCGCGACGACGACGCCCAGGCTCTCGGCGCCGAGCCAGTTGAGCCACCCCAGGGAAAATTCGCGTTTCTGGTCCGGCGACAGCCGGCTGGCGCCGGGCAGAAACCGGCGCCAATGCTTCTTGACGATCTGGAAGCCGCCATAGGCCCAGCGATGCCGCTGTTTCTTGAACGCCTCGTAGGTGTCGGGCAACAGGCCGTGGCCATAGCGAATGTTGGTGTAATGCGTCAGCCATCCGTGCTCGATGATGGCGAGACCAAGATCGGTGTCCTCGCAGATCGTGTCGCCGGCCCAGCCGCCGGCCATGTCCATCGCCGCGCGGCGGATCAGGCACATCGTGCCGTGCACGATGATGGAATTGGTCTCGTTGCGCTGGACCATGCCGATGTCGAAGAAGCCGGCATATTCGCCGTTCATGATGTAGTGCATCAGCGAGCGGTCGCCGTCGCGGTGGTCCTGCGGCGCCTGCACCAGGCCGACGCGCGGATCGGCGAACGCCGGCACCAGGTCCTTCAGCCAGTCCGGCTCGACGACATAGTCGGCGTCGATGATGCCGATGATCTCGGCGTCGGCCGCGGTGCGCTCCATCGCGATCCGCAGCGCGCCGGCTTTGAAACCCTCCACTTTCTCGGCGTTGATGAACTTGAAGCGTTCGCCCAGCGTGCGGCAGTGGTCCTGGATCGGCTGCCAGAATTCCGGATCCGGCGTGTTGTTGATGATCACCACGCATTCGAAATTCGGGTAGTCGAGCCGCGCCACCGCGTCGAGCGTCTGCTTGAGCATGTCCGGCGGTTCGAAATAGGCCGGGACGTGGATCGACACTTTCGGAAACCCGACGGCGGGCGCGGCGGCATTCTCCTGCGTCAGCGGGCGGGTGATCAACCGCAGCGGCTTGCGGCCAAAGGCGATCGCGGCGATTTCCTCGATCCGCGCCATCGCGATCAGCACCAGCGGCACCAGCAGGATCAAGCCGAGCGTGAGCGCGAAGGCCGAGCCGAATACGAAATAATGGCCGTTCCAATAGGCGAACACGGTGGCGGCCCAAGCGCCGACGCCATGGGCGGCCGCCGCGAGGATAAGCGCCTGCATCGGCGTCGGCGCGACCAGTTGCAGGATCGGCAGCGACAGCAGGATGCCGACCAGCAGCGCGATGCCGGCGAGCTTCCAGTACACCTCGTCGACAACCGGTCCGGTCCAGGAAAATTTCGGCTCCCGCGCGGCGTTGAGAATGCCCCAATAGGGACCGACGCCGCCTTCGAAGAACTTCCAGGGCTGGTCGATCGCCTCGACGATGTTGTATTCCATCCCGACGGCTTCGGCACGATTGACGAAGTTGCGAAGCACCAGCGCCTGCTCGAACGCCCCGGGGGTCGCGACCTTCAAATTGTAGCCGGCGCTGGGCCAGCCGAATTCGGCGATCACGATCCGCTTGCCGGGAAATGCGTCGCGCAGTTTCTGGTAGATGATCAGCGCCTGATCGACCGCCTGCTTGTCGGAGAAGCCTTCCCAATAAGGCAGGATATGCGCGGCAATGAAATCCACCGAGGACGCAAGCTCTGGATGTTCGAGCCAGATGTTCCAGATCTCGCCGGTGGTGACCGGCGTGTTGACCGAGCCCTTAACCCGCTGGATCAGCTTGATCAGGTCCTCGATCTTCTGTTCGCCCCGGTAGATGGTCTCGTTGCCGACCACGATGGCGTTGACGTTGCCGTTGCGCTTGGCGAGGTCGATCGCCGACAGCATCTCGCGCTCGTTGCGCTCGACGTTCTTGTCGATCCAGGCGCCGACGGTGACCTTGAGCCCGACTTCGTTGGCGATCGGTGGGACAAGCTCGACGCCGCCGGTCGACGAATACAGCCGGATCGCGCGCGTCAGCGGCGCCAGCATCTTCATGTCGGCGCGGATCTTGTCGGCGCTGGGAATATTGTCGACGTCTGGATGGCCGCTGCCGTCGAACGGGGCGTAGGAAACGCTGGGCAGGATGCCGCGAAAGTCGGGCGCCTGCTGCTTATCCCTGAAAATTCCCCATAGGCCCGCATGCGCGGCGGTCACAAAGAACAAAACGGCGACGACGGCGCGCATCGCGACAAGACCATACGGGGCTATCATGGCAGGGACCCGGACCCGACCCCATGGTCCGGCCAAGGCTACGGAAAGCAAGCATAACTATGCCACGTCGATTAACAACTCTTATGACGCCGTGGCGATTTCAGGGCGCCGTGAATTGCAACAGTAAATTTTGGCGCCCGTTCCGCCGCGGCCGAATTATTTCGACGGCGAGGCGGGCGGCGGCGTTGCCGGCGTCGCTGGAGCAGCCGCAGG
>CAXUBE010000041.1:0-14352 GCA_964249215.1 uncultured Rhodopseudomonas sp.
GGTGGCCGCGCGACTGGCAGCCGGAGCTTCGTAGTCCTCCCCCGGTGTGCGGACTTTCACGCCGGGCGTCGCAGCCTGCAACTGCAGGACGGCCTCTTCTGTGACACCGTGCCGGTCGGCGAGCGCTGGTTCTGATCATGGGCGCCCCGATCGATCGACCGCTTCGCATTCTCCACGCGGTGCGCGCGCCCGTCGGCGGGATCATCCGCCACATCCTCGATGTCGCCAACGGCCAGGCCGATCGCGGGCACCACGTGGGCATCATCGCCGACAGCCTGACCGGCGGCGAACGCGCCGCGGCGGCATTCGCCGAGATCGCGCCCCGGCTGAAGCTTGGCGTGCACCGCGTGCCGATCCGGCGCGATCCCGCCCCGTCCGACATTCTGGCGCTGGCACGCTTCAATCAGCTGATCAATCGGATCAAGCCGGACGTGCTGCACGGCCACGGCGCCAAGGCCGGCGTGTTCATCCGCTTCAAATCGGCGTCGCCGGGCATGATCCGGGTCTACACCCCGCACGGCGGCTCGCTGCACTATCCGCGCAACACCTTCAAGGGTGCGCTTTATTCCAGGATGGAGCGCGCGCTGATGAGCCGCACCGAACTGTTCTTGTTCGAGAGCGGATTTGCGCGCGATACCTATCAGCGCATGATCGGCACGCCGCCTGGCCTGGTGCGGTGCGTGTTCAACGGCGTCACCGCCAGCGAATTCGATCCGATTACCATCGCGAACGACGCCACCGACGTGGTCTATGTCGGCGAGTTTCGCGCCATCAAGGGCGCCGACATCCTGATCGACGCGGTCGCGCGGTTGCGCGCCGATGGCCGGCCGGTGACGTTGACGCTGGCCGGCGACGGCGAGGAAACCGACGCGCTGAAAGCGCAGATCGCACGGCTCGATCTTGGCGACGCGGTGCGTTTCATAGGCCATGTCAAGCCGCGTTACGGCTTCTCCAAGGGCCGGCTGCTGGTGGTCCCGTCGCGCGGCGATTCGATGCCCTATGTGGTCATCGAAGCCGCCGCCGCGGGCATGCCGATGGTGGCCGCGAATGTCGGCGGCATTCCGGAAATATTCGGACCTTTCGGCGATGCGCTGTTCGCGCCAAGCCTCGCGACCGCGATGGCGGATGCGATCGAAACCGCGATCGAGGAGCCGGACGCGGCGCTCACACGCGCCCGCGATTTGCGGGAACGGATCTTCCTGCATTTCTCACAGAAATCGATGGTCGAAGGTGTGCTCGCCGGCTACCGCGATGCATTGGGCAATCGTTAACCGCTGCTTTTGCGATAACCAATTGTTCCGATTTCTCCGTTAAGCCCGAAGCAAGGCTCCTTCGCTCGGCGCTCGCCGCGCCGGCGCGGCAACGGAAAACAAAACATGGAACCACTCACCGGACGCTCCATGATCCAGGCCGCTGCCACCGCGTCGGCCGACAGCGACGGCACAAGGCCCGCCGTCGAGCGCCGCCGCCGTCTCTCGCCAGCGGCGCTCGAAGTCACCAAACAGAAAGTCAGTTCGGCCTATTCGCCGATCGTGATCGCCGGCATCGTGCGCGGCGCCGATTTCGTCTTGATGACCCTCACCGGCATCGCTTTGTATGTCGGCTACGTCGCGCGCATGGACGGTTTCAACTGGGATTATGTCGCCGCGATCCTCGGCATGGCGGTGTGTGCGGTATTGTGCTTCCAGACCGCCGAGCTCTACGAGGTCCAGGTGTTCCGCGGCACGCTGCGGCAGATGACGCGGATGATCTCGGCGTGGTCGTTCGTGTTCCTGCTGTTCATCGGCGCGTCGTTCTTCGCCAAGCTCGGCGGCGAAATCTCGCGGCTGTGGCTGTCGTCGTTCTACTTCGTCGGCCTCGCGGCGCTGATCGTCGAGCGGCTGGTGCTACGCAGCGTGGTGCGGCGCTGGGCGCGCGAGGGCCGCCTCGATCGCCGCACCATCGTGGTCGGCTCCGACGAAAACGGCGAGAAGTTGATCACCGCGCTGAACGCGCAGGCCGTCGACGATAGCGATATTCACATTCTCGGCGTGTTCGACGACCGCAACGACAGCCGCGCGCTGGCGACCTGCGCCGGCAGCCCGAAGCTCGGCAAGGTCGACGACATCGTCGAATTCGCGCGCCGCACCCGCGTCGACCTGGTGCTGTTCGCGCTGCCGATTTCGGCCGAGACGCGTATCCTCGAAATGCTGAAGAAGCTGTGGGTGCTGCCGGTCGACATTCGGCTGTCGGCGCATACCAACAAGCTGCGGTTTCGGCCCCGCGCCTATTCCTATCTCGGCAAGGTGCCGACGCTCGACATGTTCGAGGCGCCGATCACCGACTGGGACCAGGTCATGAAGCGGCTGTTCGATCACATGGTCGGCGCGGTCATCCTGTTGCTCGCCGCTCCGCTGATGGCGCTGGTGGCGCTCGCCATCAAGCTCGACAGCCCGGGCCCGGTGCTGTTCCGGCAGAAGCGCTTCGGCTTCAACAACGAACGCATCGACGTGTTCAAGTTTCGCTCGTTGTATCACCATCAGGCCGATCCGCTCGCGGCCAAAGTGGTCACCAAGAACGATCCGCGCGTCACCCGCGTCGGCCGCTTCATCCGCAGGACCAGCCTCGACGAACTTCCGCAGCTTTTCAATGTCGTGTTCAACAGCAATCTGTCGCTGGTCGGTCCACGCCCGCACGCGGTGCAGGGCAAGCTGCAGAGCCGGCTGTTCGACGAGGCGGTCGACGGCTATTTCGCGCGCCATCGCGTCAAGCCCGGCATCACCGGCTGGGCGCAGATCAACGGCTGGCGCGGCGAGGTCGACAGCGAGGAAAAGATCCAGAAACGCGTCGAGTTCGACCTCTATTACATCGAGAACTGGTCGGTGCTGTTCGACCTCTACATCCTGCTGAAGACGCCGCTGGCGCTGATCAGGGGCGAAAACGCGTATTGAGGCGGCGGTCCGAGGCGCGCATCGGACGATCTTGCCGGTTCTTGCGCGGCGCGCCGATCGAAGCTAAAGCAGGGTCCGGGAAGTGGATGCCGGTCTGTGCAGGATCATGCCCGGACCAAAGAGCTACGGCACCATCACCGGCATCGGAGCGTGGCGCAGCCCGGTTAGCGCACTAGTCTGGGAGACTAGGGGTCGGAGGTTCAAATCCTCTCGCTCCGACCAACAATTCTTTACATCAAAGACAGCTCCGAAAGATATCCGTCGCGCCGCCGCGGCCGTGCTCACCCGTCCTTCATCGCGTTGTCGAGCATCTGCCGGCAGGCGATCAGGTCGTTGAGCACGGCTTCGAGCCACAGCACGTCGAACGGCCGGGCGCTGTCCGCGATCCCGGGAATGGCGCCGGCGTCGGGCTCCATCGGCAGGTCGTCGTCCTCGCCGTCGGGATCGAAGGTCGGCTCGCGCAGCGCGCTGTGCAGATCGAGTCCGCCGTTCATGCCGTCGTAATCGTCGTCGTCGAGATCGATGCCGGGCGCAAGCTCCTGTCCGGTTTCCACCAGGCTGCGACCGATGGTTTCCTCGACGGCGCCGAAATTCGTGTTGGTCGATCCATCGGCCAGCCGCTGCACCGCCTTGATGCCGTGCTCCTTCAGGATGCGCTGCACGCCGCGGATGGTGTAGCCCTCGCCGTAGAGCAGCCGGCGGATTCCCTTGAGCAGGTCGACGTCGTCCGGCCGGTAGTAGCGGCGTCCGCCGCTGCGCTTCATCGGTTTGATATGGGCGAAGCGGGTTTCCCAGAATCTCAGCACGTGCTGGGGAATGTCGAGTTCGGCCGCGACTTCGCTGATGGTTCGGAATGCATCGGGCGCCTTGTCCAAATGCATGCTCCTGCTGCTTGCGATCAGTCGGCCTTGCCGTCGGCGCCGTTGCTGTGGCCGTTGATACGCTGCTTGAGAATCGCCGACGGCTTGAACACCATGACACGTCGCGGCGAAATCGGCACCTCGGTGCCGGTCTTCGGATTGCGGCCGATGCGCTGGCCCTTCTTTCGTACCATGAACGAGCCAAATGACGACAGCTTCACTGTCTCGCCCTTCTCCAGGCAATCGGTGATCTCCTTCAGCACCAATTCGACGAACGCCGACGACTCGGTGCGCGACAGCCCCACCTTCTGGTAGACGGCTTCGCACAGATCGACGCGTGTGACAGTTTTTCCGGTCGCGTTCATCGCCTGCCCCAGTCCACGGCGAACAAAATCATTTTTGAAATTATGAGTTTAACAGGCGGCGGTCAACACCGAGCTTTAGTAACATTAGCACGGAAGACGATGCGAATGCTGTTAAAAATGTAATAGCGCGATTACCAGCGCAGCAGCGCCGATCCCCAGGTGAAACCGCCGCCCATCGCTTCCAGCAGCACCAGATGACCCTGTCTGATGCGTCCGTCGGCCACCGCGGCCGCCAGCGCGAGCGGGATCGACGCCGCCGAGGTGTTGCCATGGCGCTCGACGGTCATCACCACCTTCTGCGGCGCAATATGAAGCTTGTGTGCGGATGCGTCGATGATGCGCTTGTTGGCCTGATGCGGAACGAACCAGTCGATATCGTCCGCCGACGTGCCGCTGGCTTCGAACGCATCGACGATCACGCCGGTGATCATGCCGACGGCGTGTTTGAACACTTCGCGGCCCTCCATCCGCAGATGGCCCACGGTGCCGGTGGTCGATGGGCCGCCGTCGACGTACAACTTCGCCTTGTGGCGGCCGTCCGATCGCAGATGCGTGGTCAGCACGCCGCGATCGGCGGTGCCGCCGGTCGATTGCTGCGCTTCCAGCACGATCGCGCCGGCGCCGTCGCCGAACAGCACGCAGGTGCCGCGATCGGTCCAGTCGAGAATCCGCGAAAACGTTTCCGCGCCGATCACCAGCGCGCGCTTGAATGCGCCGGTGCGCAGAAAATTGTCGGCGGTGGCGACGGCGAACACGAAGCCCGAGCACACCGCCTGAAGGTCGAACGCCGCGCCATGATCGATGCCGAGCGCGGCCTGCACCGCGACCGCGGTCGCCGGAAATGTGTTGTCGGGCGTGGAGGTCGCGAGCACGATCAGGTCGATCTCTTGGGCGTCGATGCCGGCATGCGAAAGCGCAGCGCGCGCGGCGTTCACGGCGAGGTCGGAGGTGTATTCGCCCTCGGCCGCGATATGGCGCTCGCGAATTCCGGTACGCTGCACGATCCATTCGTCGGACGTATCGATCTTGGTCGCGAGTTCGGCATTGGTCACGATCCGCTGCGGCAGATAGGCGCCGCAGCCCAGCACGACCGAACGGATTGCGGTCACGACACGGCCTCCTGCGGGGCCTGCGCCGATGCCAGCGCGCCGCCGTCGCGATTGAGCGTTTGATTGATCTTGGTCAGGAGATCGTAGCGCACCATCTCATAGCCGACATCGACGGCGTAGGCAAAACCGTCGGCATCGGTGCCGCCGTGGCTTTTCACCACGACGCCGTTGAGACCGAGAAAGACGCCGCCGTTGGATTTGTTGGGGTCCATCTTGTCGCGCAGCGCGCGAAACGCGTGGCGCGCGAACAGATAGCCGAGCCTGCTGCGCCAGGTCCGCGCCATCGCCGCGCGCAGATATTCGTTGATCTGCCGCGCGGTGCCTTCGGCGGCCTTCAGGGCGATGTTGCCGCTGAAGCCTTCGGTGACGATCACGTCGGCGGCGCCCTTGCCGATGCCGTCGCCCTCGACGAAACCGATGAATTCGAGCTGCGGCAGATTGATCGCGCGCAGCTTCTCCGCCGCGGCGCGGATTTCCTCGCCGCCCTTGATCTCCTCGACGCCGATGTTCAGCAGCCCCACGGTCGGCCGTTCGCGGTCGAACAGCACGCTCGCCATCGCAGCCCCCATGACCGCCAGCGAGGTCAGGTGATGAGCGTCGCCGCCGATCGAGGCGCCGAGATCGAGCACCACGGAATCGCCGCGCATCGTCGGCCATACCGCCGCGATAGCCGGGCGATCGATGCCGTGCAGCATGCGCAGACAGAACCTCGCCATCGCCATCAGCGCGCCGGTATTGCCGGCCGAGATCGCGACATCGGCCTCGTTCTTTTTGATCGCCTCGATCGCCAGCCACATCGAGGAGGTTTTGCGGCCGCGCCGCAGCGCCTGGCTCGGCTTGTCCTGCATGCTGACGGCGACGTCGGTATGGATCACCCGCGAGGCCGCCCGCAGCGCCGGATGCGCCGCGAGGTGCCGGTTGATCTCGACGCTGTCACCGTAAAGCAGGAATTCGGCGTCCGGATGCCGGCTCAGCGAAATCGCCGCACCCGGAACGACGACCGAAGCGCCGAAATCGCCACCCATGGCGTCAAGCGCGATTCGAACCTTCTGAGGCATGGTCGTTCCGAGAACCTGATCTTTTGCGGTCTTCTGATCGCTGCGCCGCCGACGAAGCAGATTGTCGTCAGACGGCGGGTGCGGCTGCACCGGGTGGCCGGGACAATAGCGGTTCCTCACTCCGATACAACATCTTGACCGGGCGGATTCCGCCCTGCCGACGGCGGCAGCCGGCCGCGATCACCGGGCGGAGCGCCCGGTCTCAGCCACGTTTCGGCCTGCCTGTCCCGGGCGGCGGCATGTCTTTCAATGCTTTCAGCGCCGCGAAGGGGTGCTCCTCCGGATCGTCGACAACGGCGGGCGGCTCGAATATCGCGTCGGGCCTGCGCGGATAGGGATCGAGCCCGAGAAACACCGCGTCGGTCGCGAGCCTGCCGATGTCGATGATGCCGTGCAGGATCGGTTCCGGCGGGTCGGCGGTTTCGGCCTCTTCCGGGTTGTCGATGCTGTCGGCCAGATCGCGGATCTGCGAGGCCGGAGCGAACATCAGGTCGACCGCCTCGTCGACGTCGTTGTCGACCGGATCGAGCGTCACCACGCAGGTCTGGCACACCCGTGCCTTGACCCGGCCGGTGACATGGACGCGTCCTTCGCCGAGCGGCTTGAGGTCGAGCGACGCGGTCGCCGCAATCACTCGCTGCAGTCCGCCCAGAACGGCAATCGCATCGCGCTGCGCGGCGTTGGCGGCGATGTCGCGATGAATCCCGATGTCGGGAATCTGCATCACCGTCACCGGCTCGCTCCAGGGATTGTCGTCGCGCGTCGTCATCGGCCGCGTCATCCTTCGAATGCCGGCTTCGGAAACCGCATGGCGCCGCGAGCGAGCGCCGCAGCGTCGGTCTCATGCAGCGACCGCAGCGCGCGCGCGACGTAGGTCGCAAGCAGCCCCGCCTTGTCGAGGCCCTGCCCGTTCAACACGTTCTTCGACAGCGCCTGCGCCAGTTTCTCCAGGCCTTGCCCCAGTGCAAGGTCGTAGGCCTGCGAGCGGCCATAAAACGCCTCGCCGAACGCCTGCATCTTCTTGGGCACCGTGAGGTCGCCGACGCCGAGTTCGCGCAGATTGGCATCAAGATCGTTGCAGAAGCTGTCGAACAGCGCCTGCGCGAAGGCGCGGCCGTCGGGAATATCGCGGATCCGCCGCAGCACCATCCACAGATGCAGCACCACCATTTCGAAACGGCCGTTAACCGTGTCAGGAACCGCGATGGTCCGATAAAACGCCGGTTCTCGCGCTTGCGCCACGATCGTGCCATAGATGGCTTCAATGGTGCCGCGCGACGGCGCCTGAGGCTTGCTGAAGTGATTGAACGGCCAAAGCATTATGGATTCCGAATACGGGCGTTACGGGCCGCGACGATTGCGGTCGGGTTGCAGCCCGGTACGTCAACGTATCGCATGATGCAAGGGGATAGGACCTTCTCCCGGATGACGACGCCAAGGCAAGCACGCGTTGACTGCGGCGCTCGACAGCGCTCTGCGGGCCGCCGTTTGGGCATGGCCGTCGCTCTGGTTTGTGCTGCGCTCGCCGGCGCGGGCTTGGGCGGCTGCACCTCGGAGGAATTCCAGAAGGGCTACATCCTGCCCAACGGTGCGCTCGAGCAGATTCCGATCGGCGCGAGCCAGGACCAGGTGCTGATCGTGATGGGGACGCCGTCCACGGTGGCGACCCTGAGCGGCGAGGTGTTCTACTACATCTCGCAGCGCGCGGTCAGGCCGGTCGCGTTCATGCCGCAAAAGGTCACCGATCAGCGCGTGATCGCGATTTATTTCGACAAGAAGCGTCAGGTCAACCGCGTCGCCAATTACGGCCTGCAGGACGGCCAGGTGTTCGATTTCATCAGCCGCACCACGCCGACCAGCGGACAGGAACTGAGCTATCTCACCCCGCTGTTCAAGCTGATCAGCTTCCGCTAGCGCGATCGTCTCCGATGCGACGCATCGGTCGGCGGACCCGGGGGATTTGAACCCCCCTATCTGTCCTTGTTGATCTTCTTGAGCCTGGCGTCGGTCGCCTCGATCGCCATCGCGAGCTCCAATATCGCCTTCGATAGCAGCGCCGCGGCTTCCTGTTGGTCCTGCGATTTGGCGGCCCGCAGCGCGTAGTTTCTCGCGGATGACAGCGACATCGGCTTTTCCCTTGGAGGATCGGATACGAAAAACCCCGCGGCTCGCACCGCGGGGCTGTGTCATCGCGACGTGCCGGCGGCTCAGTGCGCGAGAATCGCGAGCAGCAGCAGCGCCACGATGTTGGTGATCTTGATCATCGGATTGACCGCCGGGCCGGCAGTGTCCTTGTAGGGATCGCCGACGGTGTCGCCGGTCACCGCGGCCTTATGAGCGTCGGAGCCCTTGCCGCCGTAATGGCCGTCCTCGATGTACTTCTTGGCGTTGTCCCAGGCGCCGCCGCCCGACGTCATTGAGATCGCGACGAACAGGCCCGTCACGATGACGCCGAGCAGCATCGCGCCGACCGCGGAGAACGCCGCCGACTTGCCGGCCGCGCCGCCGCCGGCGATGGCGAAGATCACGAAGTACACGAAGATCGGCGACAGCACCGGCAGCAGCGACGGAACGATCATTTCCTTGATCGCGGCCTTGGTCAGAAGGTCGACTGCCTTGCCGTAATCCGGCTTGTCGGTGCCCTGCATGATGCCGGGCTTCTCGCGGAACTGACGCCGCACCTCCTCGACGATCGCGCTAGCCGCGCGGCCGACCGCGGTCATGCCCATCGCGCCGAACAGATACGGCAGCAGCCCGCCGAACAGCAGGCCGACCACGACATAGGGGTTGTTCAGCGAAAAGTCGGGAAGCACGCCCTGGAAGTAGGGATACTTCGCGGCATTGGCGATGAAGAATTTCAGGTCTTCATTGTAGGCCGCGAACAGCACCAGCGCGCCCAAACCGGCCGAACCGATCGCATAGCCCTTGGTGACCGCCTTGGTGGTGTTGCCGACCGCGTCGAGCGCGTCGGTGGCCTTGCGCACTTCCTTGGGCAGGCCCGCCATTTCGGCGATGCCGCCGGCATTGTCGGTGACCGGGCCGAAGGCATCGAGCGCCACGATCATGCCGGCCAGCGCCAGCATCGTCGTGGTCGCGGTCGCGATGCCGAACAGGCCGGCGAGGCTGTAGGTGACGAGGATGCCGGCGATGATCACCAGCGCCGGGCCGGCGGTCGACTCCATCGAGATCGCAAGGCCCTGGATCACGTTGGTGCCGTGGCCGGTCACCGACGAGGCCGCGATCGACTTCACCGGGCGATAGTCGGTGCCGGTATAGTATTCGGTGATCCAGATGATCAACCCGGTCACGGCGAGGCCGACGATCCCGCACTCGAACAGCGCTAGCCCGGTATAGGTCACGCCCGCGAGCGGACCGAAGCCGACCAGCCAGTAGATGACGCCGGCGACGCCGACCAGCGACAGCACGCCGGTCGCGATCAGGCCCTTGTACAGCGCGCCCATGATCGACTGGCTCGGCCCGAGCTTGACGAAGAACGTGCCGATGATCGAGGTGATGATGCAGATGCCGCCGATCGCAAGCGGCAGCGTCATCATGTTGACCAGCAACGGAGAGGTCGCAAAGAAGATCGCGGCCAGCACCATGGTGGCGACCGCGGTCACCGCATAGGTCTCGAACAGGTCCGCCGCCATGCCGGCGCAGTCGCCGACATTGTCGCCGACATTGTCGGCGATGGTCGCGGGATTGCGCGGATCATCCTCGGGAATGCCGGCCTCGACCTTGCCGACAAGATCGCCGCCGACATCGGCGCCCTTCGTGAAGATGCCGCCGCCGAGCCGCGCGAAGATCGAGATCAGCGACGCCCCGAAGCCGAGCGCCACGAGCGCATCGACCACGGTCCGGCTGTTGGCCGCGTAGCCCATGTATTGGGTCAGCACGGCGAAATAGATGGTGACGCCGAGCAGCGCGAGACCCGCGACCAGCATGCCGGTGATCGCGCCGGCCTTGAAGGCGAGTTCGAGCCCGCCCGCGAGCGACGTGGTCGCAGCCTGCGCGGTGCGCACATTGGCGCGGACCGAGACGTTCATGCCGATGAAGCCCGCCGCACCCGACAGCACCGCGCCGATCAGGAAACCGACCGCGACCAGCATGCCGAGGAAATAGGCCAATAGCGCGAAGATCACGATGCCGACCAGGCCGATCGTCATATATTGCCTCTTCAAATAGGCCTGCGCGCCCTCGCGCACCGCGGCAGCGATTTCCTGCATGCGCGCGTTGCCGGCGTCGGCGGCGAGCACCGACGACGTGGCCCAGATGGCGTAAACGATCGAAAGCGCTCCGCAGAGCACGATCCCCCATAATGCTGTCATTGAATTCCTCGGTCCCTGTTCTGCCCCCGCGTCCGCGCGCTGCTGCGGCGGACAGCCATTCGGCCCTGCCTTCTTGAAGAGGGCGGGCTCAAATCGGCGGGACCATGCCAAAATCGGTTTCCGGGCGCAACGCCGCGAAAGCCCAAAACCGGCAAATATCGAAAGGATTTAAGGCGCGGATCGAGACGATGCGGCTAGCTGCCGGCGAAATGGCCGTAGGAGAATCGGCGCAGCGCGATCGGCGTGCCATGACCGTCCACGAAGCGAGGCGGTGCCGGTCCCGCTTCGATCGTGCCGATGCGTGTCACGGCGATGCCGGCGCCGGCCGCGTCGCGGAAAAATCCGTCGATGCGCGCATCCGGGATCGTACATAGCAACTCGTAGTCGTCGCCGCCCGCGAGCAGCCGTTCGATGTCGGCGGCGCCGGCGGCGTGAACGATCCGCGCCGCATCGGACAGCGGAACCAGAGAGACATCGATTGTCGCGGAAACTTCCGAGCTCGCGCACAGCTTGATGAGGTCGCCGGCGAGACCGTCGGATATGTCCATCGCCGCGCTGGCGTGGTCGCGCACGGCGTTGGCGAGCGGGCAGCGTGGCTCCGGAACACGATAGCGCGCGATCAGTCCATCACGCGCCGCGTCATGATGGGAGAGTGCAGCGGCGGCGGCGCCACCCGTCAGTATATCGAGACCGAGCGTGGCGTCGCCGATCGTGCCGGTGACGACGACATGGTCGCCCGGCTCGGCGCCGGCGCGCCGCACCATCCGTCCCGGCAGAACCCGACCGAACGCGGTGATCGAGATCATCAGCGGACCTTTGGTCGAGACCGTGTCGCCGCCGAGCAGCGGGCAGCGGAAAGACGCGGCATCCTCGCCGAGCGCGCGCGCGAAAGGCGCGAGCCAATCGGCGTCGGCCCTGCGCAGCGCCAGCGTCAGCACGAATCCCGCCGGCGCGGCGCCCTTGGCGGCAAGGTCTGAAAGATTCACCCGCAGCGCCTTGCGCGCGATCGTGTCGGGCGGATCGTCGTCGAGAAAATGCACGCCCTCGACGATGGCGTCGGTGGTCACCACCAGATCGTCGGCCGACGATCTCAGGATCGCGGCGTCGTCGGTGAGGTCGAACGCGCCGGGATCGCCCGCCAACGGGCGGAAATAGCGCGCGATGAGCGCGTCTTCGCCTGATGAAGCCATTAGAAGCTGCCCGACGCTTCGCCGTCATCGCCCGGCTTGACCGGGCGACCCAGTATTCCGTGCCGCAGGCGATTATGCAGAAAAGCCGCAGCGTACTGGGTCATCCGCTTTTGCGGATGATGACGACAGAGACCGGAGCAGCCGTTATCGCCCCACATTTGCAAATTCGTCGCCGCGAAAGCGCCGCGCGATCTGGTCCAGCACGGCATTGACCATGCCGGTCTCGTCCTTTTCCACAAAGGCGTGCGCGACGTCGACATATTCCGAGACCACGACGCGCGCCGGCACGTCCTTGCGATGCTCGAGTTCGTAACTACCCGCCCGCATAACCGCGCGCAGGATCGCGTCGATCCGCTTCAAGGGCCAGCCTTTCGACAGCGCGTCGTCGATCAGGGGATCGAGCCTGCCTTGGTCGCGCACCACGCCGGCGACGACGTCGCGGAAGAACGCGGCCTCCGCCGGCAGGTACTGATCGCCCTCGACCTCGTTGCCGATCCAATGGCTCTCGAACTCGGCGAAGATGTCGTTGATCCCGGCGCCGGCAATATCCATCTGGTACAGCGCCTGCACGGCCGCAAGCCGCGCCGCGCCGCGGCGGTTGGCTTTCCTGTCCTTCGCCTTGTCGGCGATCCTGGCGGCGTCTTTTCTGCTCTCGGCCATACGCTCAGCCCGACGCCAGGCGGCGCTTGATCCGCAGCATCGCGAGCGCCGCGCGCGCGGCATCGCCGCCCTTGTCGAGTTCGCCCTTGCGCGCGCGCGCCCACGCCTGCTCCTCGGTGTTGACGGTGATGATGCCGTTGCCGAGCGGCACGCTGCGGTTCACCGAAATATCCATCAGCGCGCGCGCCGATTCCATCGACACGACCTCGAAGTGGATCGTCTCGCCGCGGATCACGCAGCCGAGCGCGATTACCGCGTCATAGGGCGACGCGCTCGTTTCGGCGGCGTCCCACGCGATCGCCACCGCCGCGGGGATTTCCAGCGCGCCGGGAACGGTAAGCACGTCGTGGGTCACCCCGGCGGCGCCGAGCTCGGCGACGGCACCCTGCAGCAGCGCGTCCTGGATGTCGTCATAGAAGCGCGCCTCGACGATCAGCACGCGCGCGCCCCTGATATCGGTGTCGTCTGTCAAAGCTTTGCGGCGGGCGTCTGCCATTGGTCCATCCGGTTATATTTCCTCATTCCGGGGCGTGAGCAGCGATAGCTGCGAGCGAGCCCAAATCCATACTCCATGACACCGGTTATGGACTCCGGGCCTGCGCTGCAAGAGCGCGCATCCCGGAATGACAAGTTGCGGGTTTGTAGTCGTCGAGACCGGCAAAGCCAAGCGCTATAAAGCTACTTCATATCGGTGAGGCGCGCGGCGTAGCGCGCCATCAGATCGACCTCGAGGTTGACTTCGCTGCCTTCCCGCCAGCCGCCGAGCGTCGTGACGCCGAGCGTATGCGGAATGATCATCACCGAAAACGTCACGTCCTCGACGCCGTTGACGGTGAGCGATACGCCGTCCAGCGTGACAGATCCCTTGGTGGCGATGAAGCGCGCGAGTCCGCGCTCCGCGCGCAGCTCGAATTTCGCCATGCCTGGCAGGTCGTCGCGCCGCACGATCGTGGCGATGCCGTCGACATGGCCGGCGACGATGTGGCCGCCGAGTTCGTCGCCGATCTTGAGCGCGCGCTCCAGATTGAGCCTGGTGCCGGTGCGCCAGTGTCTTGCCGACGTCAGCCGCAGCGTCTCGGCGCCGGCATCGACCTCGAACCAAATGCGATCACCCGCGATCCCCGAGCCGACCACGGTGAGACACACGCCGCTGCAGGCGATCGAGGCGCCGTCCGCGATCGTGCTGCGGTCATAGCCGCACGCGATCCGCAACCGGTGCAGGCTGCCCTGCGCGGTCGGCGTCAATGCGATGATCTCGCCGATGTCGGTGACAATGCCGGTGAACATGCCTTGCCCGCGTTGCGATCGTCAGACGCGCCCGTAGATCGTGAGCGTATCGGTTGCGAGCGTCTCGCTAGCACGGACGCCGAGCACAGGCGAGGCGGTGACCGCCGACAGGGCTTGGCCGTCGAGCGCGGCGACGCCGTCGTCGCCGATCGGATCGGGCGAGCGCAGCAGCCAGACCTCGTCGACCAGATCCGCCGACACGAACGACGATGCCACGCGGGAGCCGCCCTCCACCAATAGCCGGGTGATGCCGCGCGCGGCCAGTTCGCGCAGCACCGCCGTCAGATCAAGCCCCGGCGGATCGGCGGACGTCGCGACGTGGATCACCCGCGCGCCGGCGGCGCCCAGCTTCGCCGCCGCCGCGGCTTCGGCAACGCTGGACGTCATGAGCCAGAGCGGCGTCTCGCGCGCGGAATGCACAAGCCTGCTCGCGCCGGGGGTCCGCAGCGCGCGGTCCAGCACCACGCGCACCGGCGAGCGCCGGCTCATGCCGGGGAGCCGGCAGGTCAGTATCGGATCGTCGGATAATACGGTGCCGATCCCGACCAGAATCGCGTCGCATTGC
>CAXUBE010000042.1:0-14232 GCA_964249215.1 uncultured Rhodopseudomonas sp.
GCGCTCACCGTCCCGGGCGCCACGCTCGATGCCGCCGGGGACGCCCTGCGCGACGGCGGGCGAGGCAACGGCGAGGACGATGGCGGCGGTTCCAATAAAGCGGCGAATCATGATGGTCTCCACATCTGTTTTCAGGTGCGGGACAAGTCGTGACCTGCGGCCGGGTTCCGGGGCGAAACCCGCAGATCGGCTGTTTTTGCCGATCCGAAAGCTATTTCACGCTATTGGCCACCATGTCCCGCACCCGCTGCGATATGTCGTCGAGATCGAACGGCTTGGTGATCATATCCATGCCGGGCTGCAGGAAACCGTCGGCGATCAGCGCGCTTTCCGCGTAGCCGGTCATGAACAAGATCCGCAACGCCGGGCGGATTTCGCGGGCCTGGTCCGCGAGCTGGCGTCCGTTCATGCCCGGCAATCCGACATCGGTGACCAAGAGATCGATACGTTCGCCGCCCTCCAGCACCTCGAGGCCCGACGGACCGTCGGTGGCCTCCAGCGTGCGGTAGCCCTGGTCCTGCAGCATTTCGACGATCACGCCGCGCACCACGGGCTCGTCCTCGACCACCAGCACGGTTTCACCGGTGGCGACGTGGTCCTCGGCGAATTCGGCGACGCTCGCCTCCTGCGCCGCCTCGCCCTGATGGCGCGGCAGATACAACCGCACCGCGGTGCCGCGCCCGGGCTTGCTGTCGATGCTGACATGGCCGTTGGACTGCTGCGCGAAGCCGTAGATCATCGAGAGGCCGAGGCCGGTGCCCTGGCCGAGCGGCTTGGTGGTGAAGAACGGATCGAACGCGCGGCTCGCCACTTCGGGCGTCATGCCGACCCCGGTGTCGGCGACGACGATGCAGACATAGTCGCCCGGCAGCAGCGCCGGCGTATCGGCGGTGACGGCATCGAACCGCGCATTCTGGGTGCTGATCGTGAGCCTGCCGCCTTTCGGCATGGCATCGCGGGCGTTGATGGTCAGATTGAGCAGCGCGCTTTCGAGCTGGTTGGGATCGCACAGGGTGAACCACAATTCGTCCGCGGCGACGACGTCCAGATCGATCGTCTCGCCGAGCGTCCGGCGCAGCAGGTCCTCCAGCGACACCACCAATTGATTGACGTCGACCTGCTTCGGCACCAGCGGCTGGCGGCGCGCGAACGCCAATAGCCGATGCGTCAGCGCCGCGGCGCGATTGGCCGATGTCATCGCCGCGTTGATGTAGCGCGATATATTCTCCAGGCGCCCCTGGTCGAGGCGGATCTGCATCAGGTCCAGCGAGCCGACGATGCCGGTGAGGAGATTATTGAAGTCGTGCGCGATGCCGCCGGTGAGTTGCCCGACGGCCTCCATCTTCTGCGACTGCCGCAGCGCTTCCTCGGCGGCCTTCAGCCGTTCGGCGGCCGCGCGCTCCGCGGTCACGTCGCGCGCCACCGCATAGTTCAGGTCGGCGTCGGACACGCCGGTCCATTGCAGCCAGCGGTAGGAGCCGTCCTTGTGCCGGAAACGGCTTTCGTACTTCACCGTGGTGCCGGCGATGGCGAGCTTGCCCATCTGCGCGCGGGTGACGCCGTCATCGTCGGGATGCTCCAGCCATTCCGGGGTGCGGTTCAGCAATTCCGCCTCGCTCCAGCCGAGCGTTCTGGTCCAGGCCGGGTTGATCGAGCGCCACACGCCGGCGCGATCGGAGACCATCAGCAAATCCTGCGACACGTTCCAGATACGGTCGCGCTCGCGGGTTTTCTCGAGCACCCGCTGCTCCAGCGTGGCGTTGAGCTCCGCCAGTTCGGCAGCGATCATTTTCTGATCGTGGACGTCGATATTGGTCCCGATCCAGCGCTGGATGGCGCCGTGCTCGTCGTGCGACGGCACCGCACGGGTCAGAAACCAGCGAAAACTGCCATCGGCCTGACGCAGCCGAAACTCGTTTTCATACGGCGTGCCGAATTGCAGCGACCGGGTCCAGCGATCGACCAGCCGCGCGACATCGTCCGGATGAATGATCTCCCGCCATTTCGCAAGCGCGAGCTGATCGTTGTCCAGGCCGGTATATTCCTGGATCCGCGGATTGAACCAGTTCAGCGCGCCGTCCGCCGCCGAGGTCCAGACGTGGGCCGGAAGCGCGTTGGCGAGCGTGCGGAATTCGCGCTCGCTCTGCTCCAGCGCCTTGCCGGCGAGCACCTGCTCGGTGATGTCGGTATGCGCGCCGACCAGCCGGATCGCCCGCCCGCTGTCGTCGCGCTCGATCACCGCGCGCACCGAAATCCAGCGCAATTCGCCGTCGCTCGGACGAATGATCCGGTAGCGCGCGGCGTAGTCGCCGGCGCGGCCGCTCACAGCATCGCGGAAATGCTGCTCGGTCGCGGCGCGATCGTCGGGATGAATCCGGCGCACCCAGTCGTCATGGGTTTCGTTGACCGCGTCGGGCGGCAGCCCATGCACCAGCAGATATTCCGGCGAACGCCTGTTGTGGAACCCGGTGCGCAGATCGACCTCGAGGCCGCCGATCTTTCCGATCTGCTGCACGCGGGCGAGTTCGGCCTCGCGTTCGCGCAGCGCCTCGGCCGCATCATTGTCGCGGGTGACGTCGCGGCACACAACCAGCACGCCGGCGATCTCGCCGTCCTGATCGATCGGACTGAATCCGTAGGTCCATCGCACCGGCGCGAGCACGCCGTTACGGGTGACCGGAATCAGTTGGTTCTCGTTCCAGGTGCCGCCGCCGCCGCTCATCACCTGCGCGATCTGCGGACCGATCACCTCCCAGATTTCCGCCCAGCAGTCGCGGCCGCGCTGGCCGAGCGCGCTCGGATGCCGCTCCGGCCCCATAATGTGGCGGTAGGCGTCGTTGTAGAACTGGATCAGCTCCGGGCCCCACCAGATGAACATCGGGTGCTGGCTGGTGAGGACGATGCGCAGCGCCGTGCGCAGGCTTTGCGGCCATGCCTCCGGCGGGCCGAGCGGGCTGGCCGACCAGTCATACCGGCGCGTCAAAGCGCCCATCTCTCCGCCGCCGGAGAGAAACCCTGCATGACTTGCTCTATTGATATCCAGCATTCCGCAATGATCGCGCCACAGCCCGCCCATCCGAGTGGGCCGAACCTAACACCGGGCCGGCCGCGCGCAAATGGCGCCTACTTCATGAGGCCGGCGGCGGTCAGCGCGCGGGTGATCACGGCGTTGACATCCAGGCCGCGGCGGCTGGGCTGCGCGCGGGGCTCGGCCCGTGTCTTCAAGCCCGCCACGGCGTCCTCGCGGCGCGGCGGCGCGGGCTCGGCGAGCGCAACCGCCGTCGTGGCAGGATCGGCGCGGCCGGTCAGGCCGAAGAATTGCGCGATGTGATAGGACGACGAAATCCCGGCTTCGATCAGAAACGCGCCTTCCTCGCCGTAGCGTTCGTCATTGGCGGCGATGCCGAGCGGCGTGCCGTGCGCCATCCGGGTGATGGTGAAGGACTCGACGACGGTCCCGCCGTCGGCATCCCACCACACCTGGTGCGGATAGCCGTCGACCTCGCCCTTCGACATCGGAGCCTCCGGCAGCCCATGCAGGTCGAGCCATTGCCGGACGATCGCGTCGGCGTTGGACGGATTGACCGTGCGGTCGGCGCTGCCGTGCCATACCGACAGCTTCGGCCAAGGGCCTCGATGCGGCGATGCGGCGCGCACCAGATCGCCGAGTTCGCGCGGCGAGCGCGACGCGCCCTGCATCATGTTGTTCAGGGCCTGCTGCACCGTGCCGGCGACGCCGTAGGGCAGCCCGGCGATGACGGCGCCGCCGGCGAACACCTCGGGATAGGTCGCGAGCATCACGTTGGTCATCGCGCCGCCGGCGGACAGCCCGGTCACGAAGATCCGCGAGCGGTCGACCCGATGCTCGCGGACGACGTCCTCGATCATCTGACGGATCGAGGCCGCCTCGCCGCCGCCGCGCCGGGTGTCTTCCGGGACGAACCAGTTGAAGCAGCCATTGCCATTGTTGGACGGCTTCTGCTCGGGCATCAGCAGCGCAAATCCATAGCGCTGCGCCAGCGTGCTCCAGCCGGCGCCGACCTCGTAGCCGGCGGCGGTCTGGGTGCAGCCATGCAGCACCACGACCAGCGGCGCCTTGCCAGGCAGGCCGGCGGGGACAAAGGAAAACATCCGCAGATCGCCTGGATTGGGACCGAAGCTGCGGGTCTCGACCAGCCGGCTTGCGGTGCGAGGCTCGGTCGTCCCCCACGACGAGCCGTAGGCGACGCCATTCAGGCCGTTGATGCCGTTCATCTTTCGAATGCGGCCGAGAAAGTCGATGGTTTTGTTGAGGGACAAGGTTGGCTCCAGGACCGGGGTACGCAGGCGCAATTCCGCCGGCCTGATATAGTTGCTGCACTGCAAAACAAAATGGGGGAGCGCGACATGCGCCCGCGAGGTGGCCGTCAGGCCTCCTGCGACATCCCGTCCAGCTCCTGGTCGATGCCGCGCACGCCGATCTCGCACATCACCCGCGCGACCATGCCGCCCGCGCCGTCGAATTCGCGCGCCAGCAATTCGAACTGGCCGCGCAGCAATTCCAGCTTGGCGATCGGCACCGCGACATGGGTGATTCCGAGCGACGCCACTTTCCAGCGCAGCTTCTGCATCAGCTCGGAGGCTTCCGCCAGCTTGGCTTCGGCGCGCTCGGCGCGCTCGCGCATCCGGCCATGCTCACCGGCGTTATCCGTCTCGGCCAGCGCCAGCCTGCGCGCCTGCTCGGCGCAGGACAGCGTCAGCGCGTCGATGTCCGCGCGCGCGGCCCTCAGTTCGAGGTCGGCCGACTGCTGAAGCGCCTGGTGCGACGCGCCGAGCGTCTGATGATGCGCGGCCATGTCTTCCGCCTGCTGCACGCGTGCGACCAGTTCCTCGATCAGGCCGGCGGCATGGCGCAGGTAGCTGGCGCTCTGGCCGACCGAGATCAGCTCCGAAAATCGCCGCAGGAATTTCGCCGTGTCGCGTTCGTCGGGCGATTCGGGCAGCAATCGGGGGCTGGTCATTTGCGGGGCCGGTCTCGTCGCGAGGCAGCCGGAGCGCGATATGAACCGGCGCCGCGAATCCTAGCACCGGATTTGCGCGCGCCAACTCCTGTCGGATTCCAGGAAAACGGACCTTGATTCGATTTGTGTTTTTACGGTCGACGTCCCGGCGCGCTGTGCCGTCGCGCCGGGCCTGGCGCGAATCAGTTATTTCGCGTCGCCGGGCGTCGCCGCCTCGGCCCATTCCGAGACGCAGCGCTCAAGGTCCTTCAGGTTCTGCCGCATCTGCTCGAGCGAAAACCCCAGCGCAAAGAAGCGCTCGGCGACTTCGCCGGGGATGCCGCGCGTCATGCCCTCGCTGCGCAATGCCGCGACTTCCGCCGCGTAGTCCTGCAGCGCGAGCTGCACCGGGTAGATCGCCGGCGCGCCGAGCCCGCTGCGCAGCGCCGCGGCGCTGCCGCGCAAATAGGCCGCGAGCGCGTGGCTGGTCTTGTCGATGGCGGGCGCAAGCCGCGTCATCAGGTCGCTCGGCAGCGGCGTCACCGTGGCGCGCCCGATGATGACCAGATCATGCCGCAGCCGCAGCACCGTGCGCAGCAGCGGCCCGGTATGCGGACCGTGCGCGAGGTGCGTGGCGCGCTCGCGCTCGGCCTCGGCGCCGGTCGTGTTCAGCCCGACCAGGGCCGTGCCGATGCCGTCCTGCAGCCGATGCAATTCGTCGGTGTCGAGGCGCCGGCTCAGCCCCGCGAACAGTTCGGTCAACGCCGCGGCGATCAGCTCCAGCACCTTTGCGGAGGCGTTGCGGATCTGGTTGTGCGCGCGCGACGGCAGCACGAAGAACGACACCGTCAATCCGGTGACGGCGCCGACGGCGACCTCCAGCACGCGGTCGATCGCGGATTCCAGCGGCGTCACCTCCTGATGCATGGTCGGCACCAGCAGCACGATGATCGCGGTCACCGTCATGACGTTGAGGCTCGGGTTGAGCGCCGCGACGAAGGCCAGCGGCGCCACCGCCAGCACCAGCACCGCGAGCAGCGCGCCCTCGCCCGAGTGCGGCACCAGGATCGCGACCGCGCCGCCATAGATCGCGCCGCCGATCGTGCCCAAGAGATAATCGCGCGTGGTCTTCAGCGAGCGCCCGACGCTCATCTGCGTCACGATCAGCGAGGTCAGCACCGCCCACAGCGGCAGCCGCAGATTGAGCGCAAGCCCCAGCGCCAGCGCGGCCAGGGCGGCGACCGTCACCCGCACGCCGAGCCCGAGCTCGACCCTGCGGGCGCGCAGCTTTGCGTAGATGCGCTGGAAAAACCCGGCCATCAGCCGCGGGCCGCCGTGTCGGTATCAAGGACCATTTGTTGCCTGACAAAGTCTGGTCGGAGAAATGTCGGCCGCACCGGCTCGGCATGACGCTGCGCCGCGCCCGGCTTGAATACCCGATTCAGGCCGCTTACGCTTGGCACGACAAAGCGAGGAAACACATGTCCGACGAAACCGCAACGCTGGCGGCCTATGTGGCCGATCTCGCGTCCGACGACATTCCCGCCGAGGTGCTGACGCGCGCCAAGCTGCTGACGCTGGATTTCCTCGGCAGCGCGATCCGCGCCCGCCGCGACGCCGAATCGACGCCCGCTCTGCTCGACATGCTGTCGGCGCTGGCGCTCGACGGCGAGGGCCACGCCACCGTGTTCGGCGACGGCAAGAGCTGGACGCCGGCGGTGGCGGCGCTGGTCAACGGCGCGCTCGGCCATTCGCTCGACTTCGACGACACCCATGCGGATTCCTCGCTGCATCCCTCCGCGCCGGTGGTGCCGGCGGCGTTCGCGGTGGGCGAACTGGTCGGCGCCTCCGGCCGCGACGTGCTCACCGCCATCGTCGCCGGCTACGAGGTCTGCTGTCGGCTCGGCAACGCGCTCGATCCGACCTCGCACTACGCGCGCGGTTTCCATCCGACCGCCACCGCCGGCACCTATGGCGCGGCGGCGGCGGCGGCGAAGCTGTTGGGACTGTCGAAAGAGCAGATCGTCGCGGCGTTCGGCGTGTCCGGCAGCCAGGCCGCGGGCTCGCTGCAATTCCTGGTCAATGGCGGCTGGAACAAGCGCTACCAGGTCGGCGCCGCGGCGATGAACGGCGTGATCGCCGCGACGCTGGCGCGCAATGACTTCCTCGGCGCGACGCAATCGATCGAAGGCAGGCACGGCCTGCTGGCCGGCTACAGCGACGACGCCCATCCGGACAAGGCCACCGCCGGGCTGGGCCAAGTCTACGAGACCATGAACATCGGCGTCAAACCCTATCCGAGCTGCCGCTACACCCACGCCGCGATCGATGCGTTGATCGCGATGCGCCGCGAGCACAATCTCGCGCCGGACAATGTCAGGCGAGTCGAGATCGGCCTGCACCGCAACGGCATCACGCTGACCGGCGATGCCGCCACCAAGCGGCACCCGACCTCGATCGTCGGCGGCCAGTTCTCGATGTTCTTCACCGGCGCGGTGGCGCTCGACCAGGGCCGCTTCGGCTGGGACGATTATGCGAAGCTCGGCGATGCCGGCATCGATGCGCTGGCCGACCGTTTCGACGTGGTGCAGGACGACCGCCTCGCGGGCAAGGCCCATCCGTTCGGCGCGCGGGTCTTGATCGGCACCGACGCCGCCGTGCATGAGCGGCTGTATGCCGATCCCTCCGGCGAGCCGTCGTCGTTCCCGAGCGATCGCGCGATGCAGGACAAGTTCCTGCTGCTGGCCAGGCCAGTGCTCGACGGCCGCGCGCAGACCTTTGCCGACGCGATCCTGTCGCTGGATAGCTTCGCGCGCGTCGCGGACGCGACCCGCCTCGGCCGCGCCTGACGTCACACCGGCGGCAGGGCGCTGCCGCATGAGTCTTTCGTCGAAGCGTCTGGAAACCATTGCCTGCTTTGGTTATGGTTCCCGTCTGGATTTTTCACGCGAACGGCGCTCGCTTACTTTCATTCGGGAGTTCAAGTCATGCCGGCGGCCCGCGTCGATCGTGCCTCGGGGTTCCTGAGCGGGTTGCTCAATACCCTGACCGAGCGCAGCCGCAGCCTGTTCGGCCTGACGCCCTCGGTCGCGATGTCGAAGACCGAACTGATCGCGCTCGGCGAGACCTTGTTGTCGCGTCGGGGCGAGGCGACGGGCGTCGCGCTGGCGAATTCGCTGCTCTCAGGCTACGCTGCGGCGTCCGACGCCGACAAGCTGTCGTTCCTGCACGCGCTCGCGGACCTGTTCGGGCCGGACCTGACGCATCTGACCGCGGCGATCGACGCGGTGCGCGACAGCGGCGCGTCGCCTGACGCGATCGGGCAATTGCTCAAGGCCGCCGAGCCGCGGCGGCAGGAACTGATCCGCAGGCTCAATCTTGCGCCCGGAGGCACCGCCTCGCTGGTGCGGATGCGCGAGGCGCTGCTGACGCATGTCGCCGACCATCCGCAGCTCAGACACGTCGACAGCGACTTCGTGCATCTGTTCGCGTCGTGGTTCAATCGGGGATTCCTGGTGCTGCAGCGGATCGACTGGACCACGCCGGCCAATATCCTGGAAAAGATCATCCGCTACGAGCAGGTCCACGCCATCGGCAATTGGGACGACCTGCGCGCGCGGCTCGCGCCTCCGGACCGGCGCTGCTACGGCTTCTTTCATCCGCAACTGGTCGACGAGCCGCTGATTTTCGTCGAGGTGGCGCTGACCCGCGAAAGCCCGGCCGCGATCGCGCCGCTGCTCGATCTGAACCGCGCCCCGATCGCCGCGGCGGACGCCAGCACCGCGGTGTTCTATTCGATTTCCAACACCCAGAAGGGTCTCGGCGGCATTTCGTTCGGCAACTTCCTGATCAAGCAGGTGGTCGAGGACATCAGGCGCGAACTGCCGAACGTGCAGACCTTCGTCACGCTGTCGCCGGCGCCGGGCTTTGCGGCGTGGCTGAAGCGCGAGCGCGAGCAGGAGAACTCCGCGCTGCTCGACCGGTCGATGCGCGCGACCTTGCAAGCGCTCGACCGGCCCCATTGGTTCGAGCAGCCGATGCTCGCCGAGCGCGTTCGGCCAGTGCTGCTGGCGCTGGCGGCATCGTATTTTCTCGAAGCCAAGACGCCGCGCGGCCAGCCGGTCGATCCGGTCGCGCGGTTTCACCTCGGCAACGGCGCGCGGCTGGAGCGACTCAATTTTCTGGGCGACCGCTCGCCGAACGGGATGCGTCAATCACATGGCTTGATGGTGAATTACCGCTACGCACCAAGCGAGATCGAGAACAATCACGAGGCCTTTGTCGAGCGCGGCCAGGTCGCGTCGTCATCCGCGGTGCGCAAACTGCTCGCCGCGCACACGCCGGCGCCCGAAACATCCGGCGCGACCTGACGTCATCAAGCTCCATCCTGATGTTCGCGCATGATCTTTTTCGGAAAACCGGTACCCGCTTTTCCGGATCATACTCTAGCAGGCCGTCAGGCCGCGCCGCTCATGTAAGTATCGCGGCGGCCGATCATGCGCGCCGCGGCGGCCTTGGCGTCGGCCTTGCTCGATGTGGCGCAGACCCGATATTCCAGCTCAGGCGTCGGCGGCGCGCGGCGGCCCAACCACGCGCCGAGCGATTTCGGCGTCACCTGCAGCACCGCGATCGCCTGCGCGACATTGTCGACCGCCTCGAACGCGAACAGCGCCCCGGTTGCGGCATGGCGGACCTCGTAGAGCCCGGGGCCGATCGGCGCCTCGATATTCTCGCCGCGCCCCGGATAGCGCTTCCATTCGCTCCAGCACGAGATCATCCGTCCGCCTTTCGCAGCAAATGACTGCCTCGATCGGGCCGGCAACCGGTGTCCGGCCTGAATCGCGGTTGCGCCGATCCCCGATTCATTCGCCACATCCCGTGCTGCAATGCAAGGCTCCCCGACCGGGGAGGTGTGAATGGCCGTCGCCGGTCCGGTCACGAATCCGCGACCCGCCGGAAGGCCGATGTCGAGGGATCGCGCTTGCCGGATCGCCGCGCGCGCGTCACAATCCGCCGCGACGACAAGCCGGGAGCAAACCGATGCTGGACGGCTCCGAGATCGACCGGCAGCTCAAGGAACGCTGCGACGCGGGCGAGGTCCCAGGGATCGTCGCGATCGCCGCCACCGGCGACGCGTTGCTTTATCAGAGCGCCCACGGCAGACGCGACCTGTCGCATCCCGCGGCGATGACGCGTGACAGCGTGTTCTGGATCGCGTCGATGACCAAGGCGGTCACGGCAGCCGCGGCGATGCAGCTCGTCGAACAGGGCAGGCTGTCGTTGCACGCGCCGATCGGCCGCGTGCTGCCGGAGCTCGCCGCGCCGCAAGTGCTCGAAGGCTTCGACGCCGACGGCGCGCCGAAGCTGCGGCCGGCGCGGGCGCCGATCACGCTGCGGCATCTGCTGACCCACACCGCCGGCTTCTGCTACGACATGTGGAACGGCGACATGCTGCGCTATCTGCAATTCTCCGGCACGCCGGCGTTTCGCACCGGCCGCAAGGCGGCGCTGCAGGTGCCGATCGTGAGCGATCCCGGCACGCGGTGGGAATACAGCACCAGCCTCGATTTCGTCGGCCTCGCCGTCGAAGCCGCGAGCGGCGTGCGGCTCGACGCCTATCTGCGCGATCATCTGCTCGGCCCGCTCGGCATGGCCGATACCGCGTTCCGGCTCGGTCCGTCGCAGCGCGAGCGGCTGGTGCGCGTGCATGCGCGCGGCGCCGACGGCGTGCTGACGCCGATCGGCTTCGAGATCGTGCAGGATCCGGAATTCCACGCCGGGGGCGGCGGGCTGTACGGCACCGCGCCCGACTACATCAGGTTCACGCGGATGATCCTGAACCGCGGCCGCGGCAACGGCCATCAATTGCTGAAAGCCGATACCGTCGCGCTGATGGCGCAGAACCATATCGGCGATCTCAGCATGACGAAAATGTCCTCGGCGATCGCATCGGCCAGCAACGATGTCGACCTGCATCCGGGGATCGACAAGAAATACGGGCTGAGCTTCATGATCAACACCGCTCGCACCGCGGAAGGCCGCAGCACCGGCAGCCTGTCCTGGTGCGGGCTTGCCAACAGCTATTACTGGATCGATCCGGTCCGCAACGTCACCGGCGTGATCCTGATGCAGGTGCTGCCGTTCGCCGACCGCATCTGCCTGGAGACGTTTGCCGGCTTCGAGCGCGGTGTCTATGCGGGCCTCGATGCGGCGCAAAAGGCGGCGTGAGCGGCCCGCGTGAAGGCACGAACGCGTGAAGGCACGAACAATGAGCCGGACTAATCGACCTTGCGGGCTTCTTCCGGCAGCATGATCGGGATGCCGTCGCGGATCGGATAGGCGAGCTTGGCCGAGCGCGACACCAGTTCCTGGCGGCCGGCATCGAATTCCAGCGGTCCCTTGGTGATCGGACACACCAGGATCTCGATCAGCTTGCGATCGACGCCGCCGTCCTGCTCGGGTGGAGTGATGGCCATGGTCCTGCTCCGGCAACGTTCAAGGAGTAGCGAATTGATCGGATCGTCGCGCCGCGGCGTCAATGCCGCGTGCGAGCGTCACTGCAGCGGCGGATCGCCGCTGGTGCGCTTCTTGGCGAGGTCCATCTCGGTGACCGCGATCAGGATCTCGGCGCGGGTCTTCAGATCCGGCGCTTCCAGCATGGCCTGCTTTTCGGGCGCGCCGTAAGGCGACATCATCGCCAGCGCGTTGACCAGCGCCTCGTTCGGCGCGCTCTCGACGCCGTCCCAATCGACCTTGAGGTTGTTGGCTTTGAGAAAGTCCGTCAGCACCGCGAGCAGCGCCTCGCGGTCGACATCGCCCTCGCCCTTGCGCGCGGTGAAATCGTCGACGAACGGGAAGTAATCGACCTTGCACTGCCGGTACGGCGTCAGCACCGGAATTTCCTGCACCACCTTGAACCGCGACACGCCGGTAAGTTCGAGGATGTAGCGGCCGTCGCCGGCTTCAGCGAGCTGGGTGATGCGGCCGATGCAGCCGACGTGAAACAGCGCCGGCTTGTCGCTGTCGGACGAATGCGAGACGTCGGGCTGGATCATGCCGATCAGGCGGTGGCCGTCGCGCAGCGAGTCGTCGACCAGCGCCAGATAGCGCGGCTCGAAGATGTTGAGCGGCATCTGGCCGCGCGGCAGCAGCAGCGCGCCGGGCAGCGGAAACACCGGCACCACCTCCGGCAGGTCGGCAGGGCCGCGATAGTCGGCATTGATCGGCATCGGCGGTCCCGGTCGCGCGGTTCTAGGAAAACAAAATCGTCGACAGCCGCTTGCGGCCCTCGACGGTGGATTCGTCGGTCGGCCCCCACGCCTCGAAGAACTGCACGAGCTGCTTGCGGGCGCCGTCCTCGTTCCACTTGCGGTCGCGCCTGACGATCTCGAGCAGATGCGAGGTGGCTTCGGGACGATTGCCGGCGGCGTTCATCGCGATCGCAAGGTCGAACCGTGCCTGATGGTCGCGGGGATCGGCGGCGACCTTCTGCTCCAGTTCGGCGAGCGGGCCGAGCGCGCTCGCCTGGTCGGCGAGGTCGAGCGCGGCCTGAACCGCCTTGACCACGGCGTCGGCGCGCTTGGCCTCCGGCACCAGCGCCAGCGTCTGCCTGGCCTGCTCGGTCGCGCCGGTCTCCATGTAGCAGCGCGCGAGGCCGGCCAGCGCCGCGACGTGGCCGGGGTCGGCGTCGAGCACTTCGGCATAGATCGAGGCGGCGGTGGCCGGATCGCCCTCGGCGAGCACGGCTTCGGCTTCCTTGATCAATTCGGCGGCGGTCGGCTGGCCGGCCGGCATGCCCTTGGTGAGCTTGTCGATGAAGGCGGTGATCTGGCTTTCCGGCACCGCGCCCATGAAGCCGTCCGCCGGCTGTCCGCCGACAAAGGCGATCACCGCCGGAATCGACTGGATGCCCATCTGCCCGGGAATCGCCGGATGCTCGTCGATGTTCATCTTCACCAGCTTGACCTTGCCGCCGGCGGCGCGGACCGCCTTTTCCAGCAGCGGCGTGAGCTGGCGGCACGGGCCGCACCACGGCGCCCAGAAGTCGATCAGAACCGGCTGACGCTTGGATTCCTCGATCACGTCGCGCACGAAACTCTGCGACGTCGTGTCCTTGATCAGATCGTGCACTGCCTTGGGCGCCGCTGCGCCGCCCTGCTCCATGATGGTCACGTGATCCTCGCCTGATGTCCGTTGCAATGCCGTTGTAGCACGGCCCGCGCCCTAAGTGGCCCCGCGAGAGGCGATTTGCAATGCTGCGGATCGTCCATGCGGGGCCTGCGCGATCGGGCGGATCGCATTGATGTTACGACAGGAATGCGGGATTTACGGCGCTGCCGCGCGGCGTTCGACGCAGCCGGGCCTGATTGGCAATGCCGGTTGCGGCGCTGCTGTTGCATTCACGGGCGGCATTTGGCATAGCTCTGCGCGTTGCCGGCGCGACGCGCCGCCAAACTCTCGGATGCGGGTGTAGCTCAGTGGTAGAGCACGACCTTGCCAAGGTCGGGGTCGAGGGTTCGAATCCCTTCGCCCGCTCCGGAATCTTCGGCATCGATCCCGCCGGCGGCGGCGATACCGGCGCCGGCATGCGCCGGGCCGCGAGGGCGCTCAATGTTTCCGAGAGGGGAGGATCAGTAGCCGTTGTCGATGTCGGTCGTGGATAAGATCGACAGCGGCGACGACAATCCGCCGTAGCCGTAGCCGTAGCCATAG
This sequence comes from uncultured Rhodopseudomonas sp., assembly GCA_964249215.1. Lineage (GTDB taxonomy): Bacteria > Pseudomonadota > Alphaproteobacteria > Rhizobiales > Xanthobacteraceae > CAXUBE01. The sequence continues at coordinate 13,692 of CAXUBE010000042.1, forward strand.
CCCCATCCGCCGCAGCCGGACGGCAGCCGCTGCACGTATTGCGGCGGCGCCTGCACCCAATAGATCGGCGGCGCAGGACGAATGCCGCTCATCATCATCGGCGCGCCGTAGCGCACCGGCGGGCGATGATGCACGATGCGCGGCGCGCGCGGATAATATTGCGCCGGCGGCGGCGCATAAGGCTGCGCCATGTAGTCGGCCGCCAAGACCGGATTCGCGGCCTGCAACGCCGCGACGAAAACCAGCAGTCCCGAACGTTTCATCGCCAGCACCCTCGATCCTCATACGACCGCCGGCGCGCGGATGATCCGGCGCCCGGATCGGCGCAGTTGAGCGCAAACACATGGAGGAAGCGTAAACCCGGAGCGTGTCACGGCTTCGGGCCGAACGCCGCGAGCGCGGTGCGCAGTTCGACATGCCGCGCGGCGTGATCCTTGACCGCGACGCCGGCGGCGATCGCATCCCAGGCCTGGCGGATGCTGGCGGCGCCGGCGGCCGGGCCCATCGGATGGCCGAATACGCCGCGGCCCGGCCCGCAGCC
>CAXUBE010000043.1:0-499 GCA_964249215.1 uncultured Rhodopseudomonas sp.
GTGCAGAACCCGCCTCGTGCCGCGGCTCAGGCGGCGCAACCGCCGCCCTCCCCGTCAATTCCGCCATCGATGCCGCCGCGGCGCTTAAGTTTGGGGAACATGGGCATTGCGCCAACGTTAAGGGAAGGTGAACGAAACGATCAAACGGCCGGGGGCGGAAATCAGTCCGTTCTCAGCATGTTAGGAAAATGGACGCGGTCCCGCCAGCGCTTTGACGCCGTCGCTGGTCGCGGTCCCGCAGCGTGCGTCAACTGTGGAGCACGACGATGTTGATTCGACATGCGAGCTTTAAGCGGAACGGGTTGGCGGTGGCATTGATCGCGGCCGCGGCCGGAATTGCCGCCGGATATACGACCTTGCATCTGGCGCACGCCGAACCGCCGTTGCAGCGGCTCGCGGACGAAGCGGCGCTTGCCGGCGTCAACGCGTTGGCCGCAACCCAGGGCCAGCCCGACGGGCAGCGGATCGCGGCGTCGGTTGCGGCGGCCTCGCGCGTGAT
>CAXUBE010000043.1:509-4588 GCA_964249215.1 uncultured Rhodopseudomonas sp.
AACTCACGGTCGGCGTCAACGACCCGCGCAGCCGCGGCGGCGCATCGTCGGTGGCGCGCTACATCGCGCCGAGCCGCGGATTCGGCGCGCAGCCATCGGCCGCGCTGACCTGGTAGACCGAGCCTAGCGCATGCGGCCGAGAAAGATCCCGCTGCCGAGATAGTCGCGGCCGTTGACCGCCACGGTGCCGCCCATCTCGCCGACCGGACTGTTGCGGCCGCGGAAGAAGCTGCCGGCCAGGCCCATCTGGCGATCACCGACGTCGGCGGCCAGCACGCCCGCGAAGTTGCGCGGGTCCGACTGCAGGAACGCGATCAGGCCGTTGTAGTTGGTGCGGTCGAGCCCGGTGACGCTGACATTGCCGGTGCGCGCGCCGAAATCCACCGTGTTGCTGAAATTGCCGGCGGCCAGATACGAACTGGTCTGGTTCTGGATGTTGGCGACCACCTGCCCTGTATAGGTGGCGCGGCCGACGGTCGGCATTTCGGCCACGGTGGTCGGGCGGCCCGCGACCCAGGTGCCGGTGATGGTCTCCGGCCCGCCGCGGCCGTAATCGTCGAGCGCCGTTACCTGCCAGAATCCCCAGCGGGTGTAATCGCAGTCGCAGATCGTCAGATTCTGCAGCCCGAGACTGGTGGCGAGCGCGCGCGCCTGGGCCTGCGAGACCGTGGTCATCGATCCGGCGGTCGGGATGCCGTTGACGCGGGCGCCGTCACGCACCCGCGCGTTGAAATTATCGTAGTTCGGATAATCGCTGTTGGCGGGATCCTGCGGATTGACCGAGCCGAACCGGAACGGCGTGCCGCTGCCGTCGAGCGAGAATGCGTTGAAGTCGGCCTGCACGCGGTTGTTGACGGGATCGAGCTGGATCAGCGCGGTGCCGTTGGCGGGTGAGCGCAGCGTGGTGCCGTAATACGGCAGGTTGTCGATGCCGCCGATGAACCCGGCCAGCGTCACCGCCGGGCGCGGCGGCTCGATCGTGCCGACGACGCCGGTCTGCACGGTGGTCTGGATGGTGTCGGTCAGCGCGGTGGTGGTCTGAACCGGCACCGGCGCCAGCGTCATGGTGGCCGGCGTCAACTGCCCGGCGACCGCGCCGCCCTTCTGGCCGGTGGCCCTGCTCTCGGCATTGGCGACCGCGGCCGGCGACGCAGCGCCGCGTCCCGCGCCGCCGCTCTGGCCGGCGCCGCTCTGGAAAAGCTGAATCTGGCTCAGCACGAATCCCGGCGGCGGGATGCCCGGCGGCGACGGCGCGACTCCGCCGCCCAGCGTCTCGGTGTATTCGCCGGCGCCGAGCTTGACCGTCGCACCGCCCGAGGTCACGGTCGAGGAGCCGTAACCGGCATAGACATGGCCGGGACCGATCAGCGCCACGCCGCCGCGGATGCCGATCACCGCCGAGGCGGTCTTCACTTCGGCGTCGCCGCTATGGCTGATCTGGCCGCCGACGAAACGCAGCGCGCCCTTGCCGAGCGTGGCGGCGAGCTTTCCGCTGCCGGCATTCGGATTGTAGACGTATTCGTCGATGGTGAGGTCGCTGTTCGGGCCGATCGTCATCGAGGTCTTGTCGAGAAACAGCAGTTGCACCGATCCGCCGGACTGCGTCTGGATCCGCTCCTTGTGCGCGATCGACGAGCCGATGGTGATGGTGCGCATGTTGGCGGTCGCGGCCGGATTGACCGCCGAGGCCTTGCCGACCTCCTGCGCCGGCGCCGCGCCGAACGGCATCGATGCCGCGAGAAGCGCGGTGGCGCCGACGATCTGCAATGCTGTCATACGTCGCATGGCGAGCCCTCAAAAACGCACGGTCGGTCCGACCGATACCGCGAAATTGTCGGTGGTGTAGTTCGGCAAGGACGAGCCGATCTTGAAGTACTGGATTTGCGTGCGCACGCCGATATTGTCGACGAGCTGCGCGTCGATGATCGCGCCGGCGCGCCATTCGCGGTCGCGCCGCACGATATCCGGATCGACGATGAAGTTCGGCGCCTCGTAGGCCGACCAGCTATAGCCGACCGTCGGCGCCACGACGATCTGGTGCGGCGTGCCGAACAGCGGCAGCACGAACTCGATCGGGAAGGCGATATCGACCGCGTAGCGCTTGTAGCTGTTGTAGTCGAAGATCGCCTTGTTGCTGTCGTAGCCGAGCCGCGTGGTCCAGTGCAGCCAGCCGAATTTAAGGTCGGTGGTGAGCGCCGAGGTTAACAGCACGCTGCTCTGCTCGCCGGCGGTCGGATACAGCACGGAATCGACGAAGCGCCGCGCGCGAGCCTCGACATAGGCCTCGGCGATGCCGAAATTGCCGAGCCCGGTGCGCGCCGACAGGCCGCCGCCGCCGGCGGTGAAGTAATCGACGTCGCCGAGCCAGACCTGGTCGCCGATGCCGTAATATTTGAACGAGGCGTTCTGGCCGATCGCGACGCGCTGGCCGAGCGTAGCCTCGACCAGGCCGAGGTTGAACTGATCGAGCCGCAACTGGCGCGAATTGACGCCGAGGAAAGTCGCCTCGATCGCGTCGCCGCGCAGGTTCATCTTGTAGCCGAAGTTCGCCGCCACCGTCTGGAAGGCGTTGAAGTCCGACCGCTTGCCGTACTTGCCGTCGAGCACGGCGTCCTGGCCGAGCGCGCGCACCATCAGCCCGTTCGGCCCGACATTGGCGTTGGTCTGGTAGCGGATGCCGCCCTGCAGAAACACGCTGTATTCGAAACGCGACAGCCGCCGATCGATCTCGGACAGGTACGCCATCACGTGGCTGCGGATTTCGCCGGGGACGTTGCCGCCCTTCAGCGCGTCCTGGAAGTAGCCGCGCGCGATCTCGTAGGAGCCGAGCTTGAAATACAGGATGCCGAGTTCGAGCTTGACGCGCGGCAGGTCCGGATTGAAGAACAGCATGCGCTCCAGCGCGCCGATCGCGGCCTCGTAGTCGCCGCGCGCCACCGCCTGCTCGGCGAATTTAAAGCTGACCTCGAGATTCGAGGGCTGCTGGTACATCTGCTGGAACAGCGCGTCGTAATCGCCCTGCACCACGGACGCCGGCGTCGGCACCGGAGACGGCGCGACCACCGGGCCGATGGTCTGCTGCGCCATCGCAGGGCACGCGACGGCAAGCGCCGTTGCCAGCGCCATCAGTATGGCTCTCAAACCAGATCGCACAGCCTGCCCCGAGTAATATTATTTTATGCAGTCGCGACGACTTCGTCAGCGACCGCACAATCTTGGGGCGAACCGCGCGTTAAGAATACCGCTTTTTGCGCAAGCCTGCGTCAAATCCGGCCGCAGTGTCCTTTTTATCACGCGATGACTGCCCGGCTGATTAGTAAAACACCCGCGACTGCCGTGACAGCCGCGCGCCAAGCGGCGCGGGCGGACGGCTTGTCGCAGAAGCGCGTTTTACGCTGTGGACAACGCCGCGTCAGTCGAGCCCGCGTTCGCGGCTGAGCCGCACCATCTCCTCGATGAAGATCGCCTTCTGCGACGAATCGAGGCTGGCGAACAGCGGATCGGCCGCGTCGGCGACGGCGCGCTGATCGTTGCCGCGATCGAACAGGAATTGCGCCTCGTTGCGCATCTGCTCGACGATGTCGTCCGGCGGATCGCGCAGCGCGCGCGCCTTGCGCAGATTGAGCCGGTCGGCGCCGTTGTGGCCGAGATAATGCATCGCGCTGTTGAACGCGGTCCAGTGCTTCTCCTGGTCCGGCGTCAGCTTCAGCTCGGTCTTGATCCGCTCGATATTGGCGTCGCTGTTGGAGACGATCTGCTCGGCGGTGAGTTCGACCGGCACCGGCGCCGCAACCACCGCGGGTTTGGCCGGCGCGCCCTTGGCGGCCTTGACGGCTTTCGTGTCCTTGGCGGCCTTGGCGGATTTATCGGATTTTGCCGCGGCCGTTGGCGTGGCCGGGGTTGCCGCAGGCCTGGTATTGTCGGCCGGTGGCTTTGCGCTGTTGTTGTTCGCGGGAACGCCGAGCACGCCGCCGACCACTCCGACCACGCCGCCGATCGCGCCGCCCAGCACGCCGCCGACCGGCCCCGCCGCCTTGTTGCCGGCCTTGGCGCCCTCTTCCACGCCTTTCACGAGACCC
>CAXUBE010000043.1:4598-14088 GCA_964249215.1 uncultured Rhodopseudomonas sp.
TGCGGCGCGAGCGGATATATCAACGGCAGCAGCATGGCGGCGCATGCGAAGGCGAGATCGCGCGAGCGGCCGGTGGGTCTCAACATGATGTGGCTCCGATACTTACGCGCATGAGGCGCGGAAAACGTGACGTGACGAGCGTGTTCGACGATTCGTCCGCGAGTCTGGCAGAGTGCACGCTCGCGGTGAAGGGATGCGAACGTCCCCAGCCGCAAACTTACGGCCGCTTCTTCACATCCTTGACGTTGGCGAAGACGATGCCGTCGGCGCGCTCGCGCGTGTAGTTGAGGTAGAACTCGTTGCGCGCCAGGAACACCGGGTCGCCGTCGACGTCGTCGGCGATGCCGGAGCCGTTGGCGGCGATGAAGGCGTCGAGCTTCTTGCGGTCGTCGGACGAAATCCAGCGCGCGAGCTGAAATTCGGAGACCTCGAAATCCACCGGCAGCGCATATTCGGCGTCGAGCCGCGCCTTCAACACGTCGAGCTGCAGCGGGCCTACCACGCCGACCAGCGCCGGCGCGCCGTCGCGCGGGCGGAACACCTGCACCACGCCCTCCTCCGACATCTGCTGCAGGGCCTCCTTCAGCTTCTTGGCCTTCATCGCGTCGGTGAGGCGGACGCGGCGGACGATTTCCGGCGCGAAGCTCGGCACGCCGACGAAGCTGACATCCTCGCCCTCGGTCAATGTGTCGCCGATCCGCAGCGTGCCGTGGTTGGGAATCCCGACCACGTCGCCGGCAAACGCCTCGTCGGCGAGCGCGCGGTCCTGCGCGAAAAAGAATTGCGGGCTCGACAGACTCATGTTCTTGCCGGTGCGCACCAGTCTCACCTTCATGCCGCGCGTCAGCTTGCCGGAGCACAGCCTCGCGAAGGCGATGCGGTCGCGATGGTTCGGATCCATGTTGGCCTGGATCTTGAAAACGAACGCGCTCATGCGCGGCTCGTCGGCCTCGACCCGGCGCAGATTGCTGTCCTGCGCGCGCGGCGGCGGCGCGAATTTGCCGAGGCCCTCCAACAGATCGCCGACGCCGAAATTGCGCAGCGCCGAGCCGAAATATACCGGCGTCAGATGGCCCTCGCGAAACGCCGCAAGGTCGAACGGCCGGCCTGCCTCCTGCACCAGCGCCAGCTCCTCGCGCACCTGCGCGACGTCGAGATTGGCGTTGCGGCCGGCAAGATCGGCGACGTCGATCATCTCCGCCGCGCCGGTCTTGGCGCCGCCGCCTTCCAGCAGGCGGATGCCGCCGCTGCGGATGTCGTAGGTGCCGAGGAAATCGCGGCCGCGGCCGACCGGCCAGGTCATCGGCGTGGTGTCGAGCGCCAGCGTCTTTTCGATCTCGTCCAGCAGGTCGAAGGTGTCGCGGCTGTCGCGATCCATCTTGTTGATGAAGGTGATGATGGGGATGTCGCGCAGCCGGCACACCTCGATCAGCTTCAGCGTGCGCGCCTCGATGCCCTTGGCGGCGTCGATCACCATCACCGCGGAATCCACCGCCGTCAGCGTGCGGTAGGTGTCCTCGGAGAAATCTTCATGGCCCGGCGTGTCGAGCAGGTTGAACACGAGGTCCTGGAATTCGAACGTCATCACCGAGGTGACGACCGAGATGCCGCGGTCGCGCTCGATCTTCATCCAGTCGGAGCGGGTGTTGCGGCGCTCGCCCTTGGCCTTGACCTGCCCGGCCAGGTTGATGGCGCCGCCGAACAGCAGCAGCTTTTCGGTCAGCGTGGTCTTGCCGGCGTCGGGATGCGAGATGATCGCGAAGGTGCGCCGCCGCTCCACTTCGGCGGCAAGTGGCGAGCGCGCCTGCGGCGGCGTCGGCGGCGAGATCGCGAGGTCGGACATGAAGCGAGGCTGTGACAGGGAAAGCCGGCGCAATCAAGGGCTGAACTGGTAGGAAAGATTCCGTCATTCCGGGGCGCTGTCGCCTCCTGGCGACCGCGCCCCGGACTCCGGTCGAGAAGAACGCGATGAGATTCCGGGTTCGCAAGCGGCGGACGCCGCCTGCAAACCCGGAATGACCAGAGGCTACAGCGAGCGCTTGAAGTAATGCGCGATCTCGCCGATCACGCCGCGGCGGAAGGTCAGGACGCAGATCACGAAGATGCTGCCCTGGATCACCGTGACCCACTGGCCGAACCCCGCCAGATATTGCTGCATGGCGATGATGACGAAGGCGCCGACCACCGGTCCGAACACGGTGCCGAGCCCGCCGACCAGCGTCATCAGCACGATCTCGCCGGACATGCTCCAGTGCACGTCGGTGAGCGAGGCGTTTTGCGCGACGAACACCTTCAGCGCGCCGGCGAAGCCCGCCAGCGTCCCGGACAGGATGTAGGCCAGCAGCTTGTACTGGTCGGTCTTGTAGCCGAGCGAGATCGCGCGCGGCTCGTTCTCGCGGATCGCCTTCAGCACCTCGCCGAACGGCGAGTTGATGGTGCGGTAGATCACCAGGAAGCCGGCCAGAAAGCCGACCAGGATCACGTAGTACAGCGTGGTCGGGCGCGCGAGGTTGAAGAGCCCGAACAGATGGCCCTGCGGAATGCCCTGGATGCCGTCCTCGCCGTGGGTGAACGGCGTCTGCAGATAGATGAAGTACAGCAGTTGCGACAGCGCCAGCGTGATCATCGCGAAATAGATGCCCTGGCGGCGGATCGCGACCAGCCCGGTGATCACGGCAAGCCCCGCCGCGCCGAGCGTGCCGACGACGATTCCGAGTTCGGGCGAAAGCCCCCAGACTTTCAGCGCATGCGCGGTGAAATAACCGGCGCTGCCGAGAAACATCGCGTGGCCGAACGACAGCAGCCCGCCATAGCCGATCAGGAGATTGAACGCGCAGGCGAGCAGCGCGAAGCACAGGCCCTGCATGACGAAGAACGGATAGAGCCCGGTGAGCGGCACCGCCGCGAGCAGCGCCGTCATCGCCACGAACGCGATCATCTCGTCGCGCACCGCGCGGCGCGCGGGAAGCGGAACGGCCTGGTCGGTGATCGATGTCATGTGGTGCGTCCCGTCAGTCCCGAAGGCTTCACCAGCAGCACCAGCACCATCAGCACGAACACCACGGTGTTGGAGGCTTCCGGATAGAAATACTTGGTGAGGCCCTCGATGATGCCGAGCGCGAAGCCGGTGATGATCGAACCCATGATCGAGCCCATGCCGCCGATCACCACCACCGCGAACACCACGATGATGAGGTCGGCGCCCATCAGCGGCCGCACCTGGTTGATCGGCGCCGACAAGACGCCGGCGAGCGCGGCCAGCCCGACGCCGAGCCCGTAGGTCAGCGTGATCATGCGCGGCACGTTGATGCCGAAGGCGCGCACCAGCGTCGGATTTTCGGTCGCCGCGCGCAGGTTGGCGCCGAGCCGGGTGCGCTCGATCAGGAACCAGGTCGACAGACATACGATCAGCGAAAACACCACCACCCAGCCGCGGTAGATCGGCAGGAACATGAAGCCGAGGTTGATGCCGCCCTTGAGTTCGTCGGGGATCGCGTAAGGCAGGCCGGAGGAGCCGAAATAATTCTGGAACACGCCCTGGATGATCAGCGCCAGCCCGAAGGTCAGCAGCAATCCGTACAGATGGTCGAGCCCGGACAGCCATTGCAGCATGGTGCGCTCGAGGAGCATGCCGAAAATGCCGACCGCGATCGGCGCCAGAATGAGGGCCGGCCAGTAGCCGATGCCGGCCACGTTGAGCAGGAAGTAGGCGCAGAACGCGCCCATCATATAGAGCGCGCCATGCGCGAAATTGATGATGTTGAGCATGCCGAAGATCACGGCGAGGCCGAGGCTTAGCAGCGCGTAGAACGAGCCGTTGATCAGTCCGACCAGCAATTGCGCGAACAGGGCCTGATAGTTCATCGACGTCGCACTTTCAAAGCGTGGAGCAGATTAATACTTGGCCGGGCCGGCGCTCGGGCCATCCTTCGAGGCTTCGCCGCAAGTGCGGCTTCGCACCTCAGGATGACGCCGAGTTTTGATGCCGTCACCCCGAGGTGCCCGCCCTCTTCAGGCGGGCCTCGAAGGGCGACGGTAGTCGTTAGACGGTAGCTCCATCTCGTTCTCAACTTTTACTTCTTCAACAGCGGGCACGCGCTCTTGTCGAGCGGCGTGAACGCCTGGTCGGCCGGGATGGTGGCGATCAGCTTGTAGTAGTCCCACGGCGCCTTGGACTCCGAGGGCTTCTTGACCTCGAACAGATAGGCCGGGTGGATGTTGCGGCCGTTCGGCTGGATCGTGCCCTTGCCGAACAGCGGATCGTCGACCGGCGTCTCCTTCATCTTGGCGACGATCTTGCCGCCGTCATGCGAATTGCCGCCCATCGCTTCCAGCGCCTTGAGATAATGCAGCACGCCGGAATAGACGCCGGCCTGCACCATGGTCGGCGCCGCGCCGTTCTTCATCCGCGCCGAAAAGCGCTTGCCGAATTCGCGGGTGCCGTCGTTCATGTCCCAGTAGAACGTCTCGGTGAAGTTCAGCCCCTGCGCCAGATCGAGCCCGATCGCCTTGACGTCGGTTATGAACAGCAATAGCGCGGCGAGCTTCTGGCCGCCCTTGGTGATGCCGAATTCCGCCGCCTGCTTGATCGCGTTCGAGGTGTCGCCGCCGGCATTGGCGAGCCCGATCACCTTGGCCTTCGACGACTGCGCCTGCAGCAGGAACGACGAGAAGTCCGAGGTGTTCAAGGGATGCTTGACGGTGCCGACGATCTTGCCGCCCGCGGCGGTGACCGCGTTGGTGGTGTCGCGCTCCAGCGCCGCGCCGAACGCGTAGTCGGCGGTGAGGAAGAACCAGGTGTCGCCGCCGGCCTTGGCGAGCGCGGTGCCGGTGCCGTTGGCCAGCAGGTAAGTGTCGTAGGTCCAGTGCACGGTGTTCGGCGAGCACTGCGCGTTGGTGAGGTCGGAGGTGCCGGCGCCGGAATTGATGTAGACGCCGTTCTTTTCCTTGACCACGTTGTTGACCGCGAGCGCCACGCCGGAATTCGGCACGTCGACGATGATGTCGACCTTGTCGACGTCGAACCATTGCCGCGCGATGTTGACGCCGACGTCCGGCTTGTTCTGGTGATCGCCGGAGATGATGTCGATGGTCCAGCCCTTCGCCTTGAGGCCGGAATCCTCCGCAGCCATCTGCGCGGCGAGCGTCGAGCCCGGACCGCCGAGATCCGAGTAGAGCCCGGACTGATCGCTCAGCGCACCGATCTTCACGATCTTGTCGTCGGCCTGCGCGAGGCCGGCCGCGCCGAGCACGAGCGCGGTGCCGAGCATCAGGCGAAAAATCCGTTTCTTCATTGTTGCCGTCTCCTTGGGAACACTCGCGCCGTCAGACGCCGAGATAGGTGTGAAGCTTGTCCATGTTGGCCGCCAGCTCGGAATTGGCGAAGCCGTCGATGATCTTGCCGTGTTCGACGATGTAATAGCGGTCCGCCACCGTGGCCGCGAAACGGAAGTTCTGCTCCACCAGCAGGATGGTGAAGCCCTCGGATTTCAGCCGCGCGATGGTGTGGCCGATCTGCTGGATGATCACGGGCGCCAGCCCCTCGGTCGGCTCGTCCAGCATCAGGAAGCGCGCGCCGGTGCGCAGGATGCGGGCGATCGCCAGCATCTGCTGCTCGCCCCCGGAGAGCTTGGTGCCCTGGCTGCGCAGCCGCTCCTTCAGGTTCGGGAACAGGTCGAAGATCTGCTCGAGCGTGAGCCCGCCCGGCCGCACCTGCGGCGGCAGCATCAGGTTCTCGCGCACGTCGAGGCTCGCGAAGATGCCGCGCTCCTCCGGACAGAACGCGACGCCGAGCCGCGCGATCCTGTCCGACGAGGCCTTGGCGATGTCGTGGCCGTCGAAGCGGATCGCGCCGCTGCGCTTGCCGATGATGCCCATGATCGACTTCAGCGTCGTGGTCTTGCCGGCGCCGTTGCGGCCGAGCAGCGTCACCACCTCGCCGGGGCGGACGTCGAAATCGATGCCGTGCAGGATGTGGGATTCGCCGTACCACGCCTGCAGGTTCTCGATCGTCAGCAAGGCGGCGGCTGCGGGCGCAGCGCTCGGCGGCGCGGCAGCGGCGGTCATCGTGTCAGCCATGTCCGGCTCCGAGATAGGCTTCCTTGACCCGCGCATCCTGGGTCAGTTCGGCGTAATGGCCCTCGGCCAGCACGCGGCCGCGCGTCAGCACGGTGATGATGTCGGACAGATTGGCGACCACGCTGAGATTATGCTCGACCATCAGGATGGTGTATTTCGCCGAGATGCGCTTGATCAGCGCCGCGATCTTGTCGATGTCCTCATGGCCCATGCCGGCCATCGGCTCGTCGAGCAGCATCATTTCCGGATCGAGCGCGAGCGTGGTCGCGATCTCAAGCGCGCGCTTGCGGCCATAGGGCATCTCGACCGCCTGGGTCTGCGCGAATTCGCTCAGGCCGACGTCGTCGAGCAGTTCGCGCGCGCGGTCGTTGTAGTGGTCGAGCACGGTCTTGGAGCGCCAGAAATCGAACGAATGGCCGTGCTGGCGCTGCAAGGCGACGCGGACGTTTTCAAGCGCGGTCAGATGCGGAAACACCGCGGAGATCTGGAACGAGCGCACGAGGCCAAGCCGCGCCACGTCCGCCGGCGCCATCGCGGTGATGTCGCTGCCTTTGTAGAAAATCTGGCCGGCGGAGGGTTTCAGAAACTTGGTCAGGAGATTGAAGCAGGTGGTCTTGCCGGCGCCGTTGGGGCCGATCAACGCGTGAATGGTGCCGCGCCGGACCTTCAGATTGACGTCGCGGACGGCGAAGAAACCGGCGAACTCCTTGCTCAATCCGTGGGTTTCGAGAATGATGTCATCCGACAAGCAGATTTCCCCCAATCGGCCTTCGCGCGGAGCCGGGCGCACGCGGCCGATTTATTGTTGATGTCCGGTCTGGGCGGCGCAAAACAAGGCGTCGTGACCGGGCCGGGTCGGCCGGGAATATGCCGCCAATCGGCAGGGTTGCGCAAGATGCAATGCTGGGCAGCGCAAATGCGCTGCGCGTTGCGGGCGAACCGAGCCGCGGTCAGGAACCGAGCGACCTCAGCGCCTTGTCGTAAACCTCAGGCTTGAAACCGACCAGCAGCGTGGCGCCGTTTTCCAGCACCGGCCGCTTGATCATCGACGGCTGCGCCAGCATCAGCGCGATCGCACGGGCTTCGGTCAATCCGTCCCTGTCGGCGTCCGGCAATTTGCGGAATGTCGTCCCGCCGCGGTTGAGCAGCGTCTCCCAGCCGAGCTGTTTCGCCCAGCGGGTCAGCCGCGCCTTGTCGACGCCGTCGGTCTTGTAATCGTGGAACGCGTAAGGGACGCCGCGCGCATCGAGAAAGCCGCGCGCCTTCTTCATCGTGTCGCAATTCCTGATGCCGTAGATGGTGATGGGCATGTCGAACAAACGTTCCTCTCAAAACACGGCATGGTCGCCGCGCTCGACGGTGACCTCGCCACGAACTATTCGTGCATAAAAGTCGAACAAGATCTCGGACCCGGCCGATGGTGTCGCTTCGGCATCGTATCGTCCGGTGGCCGAGTTCAGGACCAGCATCGACTCTGTCGCGTAATAGCGGCCGATCCTGGCGAGTTCAGCCTTGTCGGCCCACGCAGGCACCACGCTTCCGAGCGTGCCTAACGCCGCAATCACGACGTCGAGCAATTTGACGGGCACCTGCCTGAAACGAGGCGTTTGCCCGAGCAAAGCGAACAGATGCTCGCCCTGCTGTTTTGGCGTGATCGGTGCGCCCGGGCCGCCGATCGGCAGGATCCGGTTCCACCGGCTTTCGTCGTCCAGACATTCTGCGACGTAGCGGCCGAGATCGCCATCGCTGATCGGTTTGCAGGACGTCAGCGTGCCGTCGCCGAACAACAAAAAGGGCTTGCCGCGCTTCACGCGCTCGATCTGTCCCGACAGCGACTTGAAAAACGCGGTCGGCCTGACGACGCAATAAACGAGGCCGCTTTCGATCAGCGCCTTCTCGAAAGCGAGCTTGGCGTGCTGGAACGCCAGAAGCGGTTTCTGAACGCAGATCGCAGAGAGCAGGATGAATTGCGGGATACCGGCGGCTTTCGCGACGGACAGCGCGTTCAGATTGGCCTGATGGTCGATCGCCCATGCGTCTTTCGGTGCGCCGGTGCGCGATGCCATGCATGAGACCATCGCGTCGAAGCGCTCGCCGCAGATGGCGTCGCGCGCCAGCGAGGCGGGGTCGGTCGCATCACCGAACCGGATCACGGCCCCTTCCAGGAGCCGGATGGCCGATTCGCGCCCGACTGTTTTTTCCGGACCGGCGCGATGCCGGACCAGGCACACCACCTCGAGCCCGCGTTGCAAGAGCGCCCGCACCGTTGCCGAGCCGATGGTGCCCGTCGCACCCAGCACCAGCACACGGCGGGGATGCGGTCGGGCAAGCGTGTTGATCGTTAATGCCGTCACGCGTCGGCTATTCCCACTCGATGGTGCCGGGCGGCTTGCTGGTAATGTCGTACACCACGCGGTTGACGCCCTTGACCTCGTTGATGATCCGCGTCGCGGTCTCGGCGAGGAAGCTCGTCTCGAAGCCGTAGAAATCCGCGGTCATGCCGTCGGTCGAGGTCACCGCCCGCAGCCCCACCACATACTCATAGGTGCGGCCGTCGCCCATCACGCCGACGGTCTTCACCGGCAGCAGCACCGCGAATGCCTGCCAGATCTTGTCGTACAGCCCGGCCTTCCTGATTTGATCGATATACACCGCGTCGGCGTTGCGCAGGATTTCCAGCTTCTCCGCGGTGATCTCGCCGGGGCAGCGGATCGCAAGTCCGGGTCCCGGAAACGGATGGCGGCCGACGAACAGCTCCGACAGTCCCAGTTCGCGGCCGAGCTTGCGCACCTCGTCCTTGAACAATTCGCGCAAGGGCTCGACCAAAGTCATGTTCATGCGCGCCGGCAGCCCGCCGACATTGTGGTGCGACTTGATGGTGACGGACGGCCCGCCGGTGAAGGACACGCTCTCGATCACGTCGGGATACAGCGTGCCCTGCGCCAGATAATCCGCGCCGCCGAGCTTCCTGGCCTCGGCGTCGAACACGTCGATGAACAGCCGCCCGATGGTCTTGCGTTTCTGTTCGGGATCGCTGACGCCGGCGAGTTCGCCGAGAAATTGCCTCGAGGCATCCACGTGCACCAGCGGGATGTTGTAGTGATGCCGGAACAGATCGACGACGGTCTTGCCCTCGTCCTTGCGCAGCAGGCCGTTGTCGACGAACACGCATGTGAGCTGGTCGCCGACCGCCTCGTGGATCAGCACCGCGGCGACCGCGGAATCCACGCCGCCGGAGAGCCCGCAGATCACCCGGCCGCGGCCGACCTGGGCGCGGATCTTGTCGATCGCCTCCTCGCGAAACGCGCGCATGGTCCAGTCGCCGGCGAGCCCCGCGACCTTGCGGACGAAATTGCCGATCAGCTTCGCGCCGTCCGGCGTGTGGACGACTTCGGGATGGAATTGCATGGCG
>CAXUBE010000044.1:0-321 GCA_964249215.1 uncultured Rhodopseudomonas sp.
GCCATGCCCCGCCCGATGAGGCGACCGCGGTCGCGACCGGCGACGGGACGCCGGCAAGCTGCTGAACCGGCCGACGCCGCATCCACCAGGACTCGAAATATTCGTGCGACAGATAGGCAAAAATAAACGGCAGCACGATCGCCAGCACCATGGCCTGCCAGGTCGAAAACGCCTGCCGCATCCATAGCGGCTGGACGATGTCGACCAGGAAAGTCTCGTGCATGATGTAGAGGCCGTAAGAAATGCGGCTGATGAACCGGATCGGCCGCGCCAGCAGCGCCGGCGCGGTTCGCCATCGAACCACCGTGGGCAGGCAGAGCG
>CAXUBE010000044.1:331-13780 GCA_964249215.1 uncultured Rhodopseudomonas sp.
AGGCAGAAGATGTTGTCCGAAATGGCGTCGCGCCATTCGATCGGTATCGGAATCCGGTACCAGCCGAGCCCGACCAGCGACAGGCCGGCGAGCAGCGCCATGCCGCGCGGCAGCGCCGCGCTGAAGACGCGCGCGTCGCGGCGATGCAGCACCGCCATCACCACGCCATAGGCGATCGCATCGAGCCGGAAGATCACGGCGAACAACACCTGCGTGCCGGTCGAACTGATCCGGAGCAGCAGGGGCAGCACCAGAAACGCCGCGAGCACAACCAGCAGCACCTTGCGCGCGGGAGCGACCATCGCGCCGCCGATCAGGGCCGTTCCGAACAGAAGGTAGAACCATTCCTCGATCGTCAGCGACCAAGACACGCTGTAGAAGTAGTCGGCGGTCGGCAGCGGCCAGGCGAAGTTCTGCATCATGACTGCGAACGGCCAGAACGTGCCGAGGTGATTTGGATAGATCACAAGCAGCAGCGCCAGCCACATGAAGTACAGCGGCAGCGTGCGCATCCAGCGCCGCACCAGGAAGATGCGCAGGTTTTGCAGCGTCGGCGCGCGTTCCGCGATCTCCAGCAGCAGCCGGCCGATCAGGAAACCGCTCAGGACAAAGAAGACATCGACCCCGATGCTTCCGTACACCGGCAACCCCTGCAGCATCGGCTTGCCGAGCCAGAACGGAAAGTTGTTCCCGTAATGCGAAAACAGCACCAGCAGGATGCCGGTGGCGCGAAAAAAATCCAGGCCGAGAACGTTGCGATCTGACGACGCCGGCATCGGGAACTCTGGCTTTAGAAAAATCGCGATAAGCGCTCGCGTGGGCACAAATATTGTACCCGCGTTTATGAATCCCAGACAATGGCTCCAGCCGAACAAGTCACAGGTGTTGCCGGTGGATCACGCGTTTAGTTTAGGAAAATCTGGCGGTTTGCGGGCAATGAACTCAGCGGCGGCGGTCGCGGACTGATCGGCATCCGACATTTCGAACGCCTTGAACCACTCCGACAGCCGGTCTGCGGTTGGGTTGTCGACGTGCGATGAGCCGGGCGCCGGTTGGGCCTGGAGCGCGCCCACCAGCACCGTCCCGCCGGGTTTCAGAACCCGGAACAGTTCAGCCGCGACCTTCGGCGGATTCCGGTAGCGCGCGAAGCCTGCGACCACCAGCACCGCGTCGAAGCACGCATCGTCGAACGGCAGCACGTCCGTATCGGCCACGACGTCGGTATGGCGGAAGATCGCCTGATCGACCTCGACGACATGGTCGAACCTCTCGCGGCTTTCGCCGGCGCCGAGACTGAGCACCGACCCGGTGGTGCCCCGGATGAGATGCAGCGCCTGTTCCGAGAATTCGCGGGCAATCGGCTGCGGCGGCATGACGACCGGCGCGGGATTGTCGCGCGCGAGCACCGCGCGGCCGGAAACGACCGGCCAGATCTCCGATCCATCGACGCTGATCAGTTGCGTCCGTTCGGCGTAAGGGATCAGCTTCAGCCCGGTCGCGGGGCAGCGCAGGATCGCCAGCAAATCGTCCAGCCGCGTCCGCTTGCCGGCGTCCGGCAGATTGCGATCGGGGTCGAGCGTCGTGCGCTCGGAGTGGCGGTCCTGCAGCCAGACCCAGGGATGGCGCCGCTCGAAATCACGATGCAGCCGCCGGTAGTTTTCCGTCACCTTGGTCTGCATCGTCATCATCGATCCGGGGTGCACGCGATATTCCGCGAGAATTGTGTCGCACCATTCGCCCGCAAGGCCGGTCTCGGCGAGCCGGGCCCACATGTCATAGTCCTCCCAGCCGTGCCGGACATGGTCGTAGCCGCCGACCAGCGCCCATGCTTCCTTGGAGACCAGCGCCAGCGCGTCGACGAAATTGCCGTTGACGAAGCGTTGCGCGTCATACGGCACGTTCGAGATCAGCTTGGTCGACGCGCCGAAATGCCTGATGGTGGGATACACATAGGCTGCGCTGGAGGCTTCGGCGGCGGCCAGCAGGGTCTCGCAGCATTCCGGCAGCAGCCGGTTGTCGGCGTCAAGCGGCAGCACGAAGTCGGTATCCGCGGCGCTGAAGCCCGAATTGCGGCAGAAGCCTAATCCGATATTGGCCTGGTTCTTCAGCACCACGATCCGGTTGAAGCGGCCGGCATGGCGCTTGGCCCAATCATGGGCGACACCGAGCGAATTGTCGGTCGAGCACCCATCGACGATGACGAGATCGAGCGGCGACAGCGTCTGCGCGAACACCGAGTCCAGCGCCTCGACGACAAATTCCTGGTAATTATAGAGCGGGATCACCACCGTGACCCGCGCGCGTTCGCGCTTGTCCTGTTCGAAGATCACCTCGGACGGATAGATTTTCGGCGCGGCCCAGCCCTGCCGCGCCAGCAGCGCATCGAGCGCAAACGCCCGCTTGCCTGACTGGCCGCCTTTGAGCTGCTCGATGAACCGGCCGTATTTCAACATGCGCGCCAGCGGACCATATTTGGCGAGCGCCGAATGATACGCCTGCAAGGCGAGCCTTTCGCGCAGCTCGGGGCTGCGGATCAGCCGGTCGAGGCAATGATACCAGTCGTCCCCGGTCGCCGCGAGCAGACCGCTGACGCCGTGATCGATCGCGCGCCGGAACGGCCCGGTCGGCGAAGCCACCGTCACGACATTGACCAGCGCGGCCTCGAACACCTTGAGCTCGCTCTTGGCTTCGCAGAACGGATTGCTGATTTCGAGCGGCGCCAGGTTGATGTCGAAACGCGCCATTTCGTTCGGCAGCTTTTCCAGCGGCTGCAACGAGCGCCATTCGATCTGGCTGCCGAGCTTGTCGAGCTCCGGATATTCCTCGACGTCGATCAGCGGCGTCTTGCCGTCCGGGGTCTGGAACAGCACCAGCCTGCAATGCGCGTTCTCTCGCAGGATCCGGGCGATCGCCGCGATGGCGAAGCTGAAATCGCGCTGATGGGTGCGGCTTCCGCCGGCATATCCGATCCTGACCAGACCGTCCTTTTCGCCGCGCCAGCGCCGCGCCGCCGCGCGCGAGCAGTCGTGCACCGCGCGATCGAACCCGTTCGGCAGCACATGCGTGGTCTTGCCGGCCCAGCGCATGAAGAACGCCAGTTCGTTGGTGGTGGTGGTGCAGATGTCCGATTCGAGCATGGTGCGGCGAATTCGAACGAAGTAATCGCGGATGATGTCCTTCGGAAAATCCTGGCTGCGGATGCCGTCGATCAGGTCGCTGTCCACCAGCGCCGGCTCGACCATCAGATCGTCGACGTCGAATACCACCTTGATGCCCGACAACCGCGCGATCTCGAAGGCTTCGGCGACGGCCTTGTCCCAGCCGGCGCGCCAGAACACCAGCACGTCGCATTTGGCGACCTCGTCGAGCTGGTCGGCCAGGATCTTCTGGCTGATCCAGCCTGCGGAGGCGCCATTGGCGATCGCGGCGTCGACATAGCGCGTCACGCGGTATTTGTTGCCCGGCGTCTCCGCCTCGCCGGACACGAACAGCATCGTGAACGACGCCTTGCCGGAAAGATCGGGCGACCTTCGGTGCAAAGCATGTGGGGACGCATGCGCCGTGGTCGCGGCAGGCGCCGCCTTCCTGAGCGGCCGGCCGTCGGTTTTGCCGTACTGGATGTAATGCAGCAGCGGATTGAGCCCGGCGGCCGCGACATCCGGGTTGGCCTCGTAATAATCGCGGCTCGAGAACAGCGGTCCGGGATCGAGACCGTTCAGCCCGCCGATCACCAGATAATGCGTGGCCGGATCCGATCCCGGCGTCACGATGGCGGGATTGTTCTGGAGGTACCAGTTGCGGTCAAAGAACGGAGAGCGCCGAATCCATTCGACCGGCTGGCGTGCCTTCAGACGCTTCTCGGTCAACGGCCGCAACGTCAGCAGCATGCGCGTCTTCACGCGCGATTTGATGCTGGTGCTCGGATCGTCGAACACCGTCGGGTAGCGTTGGAGCAGATAGTCGCGGTCGCTTTGCGCACGCATCAGGCGCCGTTCGACGGCGTGCATTTCCTGTTGCGCAGACGACAAATGCGCGCGCTGCGCGGCAAGCTGCTGATCGAACCGAGCCTGGCGCTCGGCAAGTTGCTGATCGAACCGCGTCTGGCGCTCGGCAAGCTCTTCGCCCAGCTTGGCATTCTTCGCCGCGAGCAAGCCTTTCTCGCGATCCAGATCGGATATTGTCCTGCTGAGCTGAAATTTTTGCTCGTCGAGTTCGGCAGCGTTCTCCACGATCCGGCGATCCAGCTCGCGTTTCTGCTCGTCGAGCTGGACGGTCTTTTCCACGATCCGGCGATCCAGATCGGACATCTTCTTGCCGAGTTCGGTGATGACCGCACGCAACTCGGACAGCCGCCGCACCGCGCGGGCATAGACTTTTTCCATCAGGTGCGCGGAAGACCGCCGCCCCGGTCCGTCCGCGCCCGCCGCCTGTCCCGGCGCATCCGACGCCGAACCGGCGGGAGCATTCTCGTCAACCGACTTCAGCATGGCATCCCCGGAAACTCGAAGTCATCGCGAAGCGACCGGCGCGACGGCGTCCGGGCTTCTCGGCACGTATTTGGTCGGAAAATCCCACGCCATGTCCAGCATCGGATGATGGAAACTATCCATGTGGAAACGGTCCGACCATTTGGCTCGCAGAAAGTCGACCTCAAGCCTGCTGCGCGCGTAGTCGTCGCCGGCAACGATCAGGCCGCGCGACGCGCTTTCGTAATGCAGCAGCGTCGCAAACGGCGTGCACAGATTGCGAAATCCGAGCTCGTCGATCTTCAGGCACAGAGCGACGTCGGTGACCGCGACCGCGAAGGTTTCGGCAGCGAAACCGCCGCAGCGCTCGAACAGGGCCTTGCGCACCGCCAGGCACGCCGCGGTGACGGCGCTGTAACCGCGAACGCCGGCCAGTTGTCCGTCAAAGCCAAGCGCGAACATGCTGTTGTTCCGGAACACGTGCATCGCGAAGGGGCCATCCTGCAGCACGACGCCGGCGTGCTGGATTTGGCGGTTCGCGTAGAGCAGCTTGGCGCCGACGCAGCCGACATCCGGGCGCAAAGCGAGACCGACCATCTCGCGCAGCCATCCCGCCGACATGGCGTGGACGTCGTTGTTCATGAACACCAGGATCGCGCCGCGCGCCTGCGCCGCGGCGTCGTTGTTGAGCTTGGCGTAGTTGAACGGTCCGGGCGCGTGCAGTATGCGCACGCGCGGATCCTGCGACAACTCGGCGAACAGCGCGGCGGTCTCGGGTTCGGCGCTGTTGTTGTCGATGATCAGCAGTTCCAGCGGCAAGTCGCGCTCGCGGAGGACGCCGTCGACGCAATCGCGCAGCAGTTCAGGCTGGTCGCGTGTCGGGATCAGGATGCTGACCAGCGGCGCCGGCTCCGGGATCGGCCACTGCACCTGATTGACGAAGGAGGCCAGATGCGAGCCGCGCACCGTCACTTTGCCCACTCCGAGGCGGTCGGCGGCCTGCCGCGCGACATCGCGGGCCGCGGCGATGTAGCACGCGCGCGCCTCGTCCAGTTGCGGCAAATATCGCGAGACCGGCGCGCGGCGGTGATACAGGATGTCCGGAATGTGCCGGATCGCCGAGGGCCGAACGAGATCGGTCAGCCGGCAGTGCAGGTCGTAGTGATGCGCGGGCTCGTTGTCGGAGCGAAGCCCGCCGGCGCGCAACACCTCCTGCCTGCGCATCAGGCACAGCCGGCCCGGCAGATCCAGCCCGAGCTGCGCATCGGGGTCCCAGCCGGTCTTGAGCCGCGGCATCAATGTCGTGTCGTCGTCGCCGATCCAGTCTTCGTCGGCGTAGATCACCGCCACGCGGTTGCGTAGCGCCGTCGCCAAGCGCCGCATCTGCGACAACGCGGTCGGCTCGACCAGGTCGCCCGGCGACATCAGCGCGACGAACTCGCCATGCGCCTCGGCCAGCGCGCGCGCCTCGGCCTCCGCGAGCGAATAGTCCGCGTCGCATCCAACGACGTTGACGGTGAGCCTGCCGGCGAACGGCAGCGCCAACTCCCTGATCCGCTCGATCCGGGTTGGCTGCGCGGCAATCACGAGTTCGATCGCGACGCCTGCACCGGCCGCAAGTGCTCCAAGGCTGGCCTGCACACGGACGTCGATCTCGTCGTCGGCCATGATGAAGGAGGCGAACATCGGCCCGCTCGCCGCGGTGGCATCTGCGTCCGCCACCGGTCGCGTGGCCGACTGTACTACCGTCGGGGTCCAGCGCGAGAAGTCCGACGTATTACTTGCCTCAAGGTCGCGACTGATCGACCATAGCGCCATGCATTGGATATCTTCGCGCAAATTCTTCATGTACCTGAATAATTTCAAGAATTTTTGTGGGACCCCGGGCTTTTTACTGCTGCATGGGCGATGCCGCAAGGCCGCCGGAAACGTCGCCTTGCGAATGCCGCCCCGCATCGCGACTTTGTCGCGAATAGGAATATCACCTTACACGCATAATGCGATTGACGCTGCGCGCCGATTGGGGTTGGTTGCCGAAACCGTGTCCGGCGTAAGCGAATACGAATGAAAATCAATAGCTTGGATATTCCCGATCTGCTGCTGGTGACGCCGGCAAAGCACGGTGATGCGCGGGGGTTCTTCTCCGAAACGTTTCGTGACGATGTCTTCGCCCGCGCGGTCGGGGATGTGCGTTTTGTGCAGGACAATCACGTGCTGTCGACGCAGAAGGGCGTGCTGCGCGGACTGCATTTCCAGACACCGCCGCATGCGCAGGGCAAATTGATCCGCTGCACCCGCGGCGCCATCCTCGATGTCGGCGTCGATATCCGGGTTGGATCTCCGACTTACGGACGTCACGTCGCGGTCGAATTGTCCGCGGCGAACTGGTGCCAATTATGGGTGCCGGCAGGCTTCGCGCACGGCTACGTCACGCTGGAAGACGAATGCGAGGTGATCTATAAGGTCACCGATTATTACGCGCCGGAGTGCGACCGGGGTATTTCCTGGGACGATCCGGATCTCGCAATCGATTGGCGTATGGCGGCATCCGACATCACGCTGTCGGACAAGGACAAGAAGCAGCCGCGCCTTTCCGAGGCATCCCCGGCCTTTCATTATCGCGCTTAGGAGAGAGCATGCGGGTCGTCGTCACAGGGGGTGCCGGATTCATCGGTTCGGCGGTCTGCCGGCATTTCATCAGCGATCTCAAATACGACGTCGTGGTCATCGACAAGATCACCTATGCCGGCAACATGGCCTCGCTGGCGCCCGTCGCGTCGCATGCGCGCTACGCCTTCGAGAAGCACGACATCTGCGATGCCGATGCCATGAAGGCCATCTTCGACAGGTATCAGCCGGACGCCATGGTGCATCTCGCCGCCGAGAGCCATGTCGATCGCTCGATCTCGGGCTCCGACGTTTTCGTCCGGACCAACGTGCTCGGCACCTTCACCCTGCTGGAGGCCGCGCGGCGCTACGCGGGCACCCGGCGCGCCGGCAAGGCCGCCGACTTCCGCTTCATCCATGTCTCGACCGACGAGGTCTACGGCTCGCTTGGTAATGACGGACTGTTTCTGGAAACCACGCCCTACGATCCGAGCTCGCCCTACTCCGCGACCAAGGCGGCATCTGACCATCTCGCGAAAGCGTGGCAGCGCACGTACGGGTTGCCGGTGATCGTGTCGAATTGTTCGAACAATTACGGTCCGTATCATTTCCCCGAGAAACTGATCCCGCTGGTCATTCTCAACGCGCTCGACCGCAAGACGCTGCCGGTCTATGGCGACGGCAGCAATGTGCGCGACTGGCTCTACGTCGAGGACCACGCCCGCGCGCTCGGCGTGATCCTGGCGAAAGGCCGTCCGGGAGAGACCTACAATATTGGTGGCCGCAACGAACGGCAGAACATCGAGGTGGTGCGGCAGATCTGTTCCTGGATGGACCGGCTGCGCCCCGCGAACAGCTCCCATCACGACCTGATCAGCTTCGTGACCGACCGGCCGGGTCATGACCAGCGCTACGCGATCGATGCCACCAAGCTCGAAACCGAACTCGGCTGGCGCGCGCAAGAGACGTTCGAGACCGGCATCGAGAAGACCGTGCGCTGGTATCTGGAGCGCGGCGACTGGTGGCGACCGCTGCGCGAGCGCGTTTACGGCGGCGAACGCCTCGGCCTCGTGAATGCGTGACGCATGAGAGTCTATGTGATTGGCGGCGAGGGCCAGGTTGCCCGATCGCTGCGCGAGGCGGCTGCGCGCGATGAAACTATCGTGTTCGGGCACGGCGCGCGGCCGGACGTCGATCTGGCAAAGCCGGCGTCGCTGCAAAGGGCCGTCGCCGATTTCCGGCCCGACGTGCTGGTCAATCCGGCCGCCTATACCGCCGTCGACAAGGCCGAATCCGAACCCGGCGCCGCGTTCGCGCTCAATCGCGACGGCGCGCGGCTTGCCGCCGAAACCGCCGCGCGACACGGCGTGCCGATCATTCATCTGTCGACCGACTACGTGTTCGACGGCGCCAAGTCCGAGCCCTATGTCGAGACCGATGAAGTGTCGCCGCGCAGCGTCTATGGCCGCTCCAAGCTCGAAGGCGAAATCGCGGTGTCGAACGCCAATCCGCAGCACGTTATCCTGCGCACCGCGTGGGTCTACGCGCCGTTCGGCGGCAATTTCGTGCGCACCATGCTGCGGCTGTCGGCCGAACGCGAGCGGCTGACGGTGGTCGACGATCAGATCGGCTGTCCGACCTATGCGCCCGACATCGCCGGCGCCGTGCTCGCGGTCGCGCGCAAGGCGACCCAACCCGGCTGGGACGCGCGTCTTGCCGGCGTCACGCATCTGGCGGGTCCCGACGCGCTGACCTGGTGCGGCTTTGCGCGCAGGATCATCGCGGGCTCGGCGGCGCGCGGCGGCAGGTCGCTGCGGGTCGATGCGATCACCACCGCCGATTATCCGACGCCGGCGGCGCGGCCCGCCAATTCGCGGTTGTCCACGGCGCGGCTGAACGACCTGTTCGGTATCCATCTGCCAACGCTCGACGCGTCGCTGGGCAATTGCCTCGACCGTCTGCTGCGGCCACAGGAAGAGGTGAGATCGTGAAAGGCATCATTCTGGCCGGCGGGAGCGGCACGCGGCTCTATCCCATGACGCTGGTGACGTCGAAGCAGTTGCTGCCGGTGTATGACAAGCCGATGATCTATTATCCGCTGACGACGCTGATGCTCGCGGGAATCCGCGACATCCTCATCATCTCGACGCCGCATGATCTGCCGCTGTTCGAAGCGCTGCTCGGCGACGGCAATCAATGGGGGCTGTCGCTGAGCTATGCGCCGCAGCCGAGGCCGGAGGGGCTGGCGCAGGCGTTCATCATCGGCGCGAAATTCGTCGAAGGCGGGCCGTCGTCGCTGATTCTCGGCGACAACATCTTCTTCGGCCACGGCCTGCCGGTGTTGCTGCACAGCGCGGCGTCGCGCGCGCACGGCGCCACGGTGTTCGCCTATCACGTCGCCGATCCGGAGCGCTACGGCGTGGTGGCGTTCGATGCCGCCGGCAACGCCTCGTCGATCGAGGAAAAACCGAGCCAGCCGAAATCCAATTTCGCCGTGACCGGGCTTTATTTCTACGACGCCGACGTGGTCAACGTCGCCGCCAACATCAAGCCGTCGGCGCGCGGCGAACTGGAAATCACCGACCTCAACCGCGTATACCTCGAACGCAGGCATCTGGCGGTCGAGCGCATGGGGCGCGGCTTCACCTGGCTCGACACCGGCACGCCCGACAGCCTGCTCGAGGCCGGTGAATTCGTCGCCACGCTGGAGCGGCGGCAAGGCTTCCGCATCGCGTGCCCGGAGGAAGTCGCATTCAACCAGGGATATATCGACGGCGCGCAGCTCTTGCGCCTGGGCGAAGCCTTGGGCAAAAGCGAATACGCTAAATATATCCGCGGTTTGCTGTCGCAGGTTTGACCCCATCAGTTGTTCCGGTGTCGGCACCGGACGTGCTAGGGTCTGACTAGGCGGCGGTCCGACCGCCCGCGGGTATGAGTTCGGTTCGATCCATAATAGGGCCAGCACGGCGCGATCATCATGAAAACCGCACCTCTTGATATCAAACTGAACGTCGCCGCCGCGGCGGAGCCGATCGCCGCGATGAGCGGCAGGCGGCATCCCGCATATGTCGCCCTCGCCGACGTGATGTCGGGTTTGGCGATGTGGCGGCTGTGGATCCGGCTCGGCTGGAACGACATCCTGCAACGCTATCGGCGATCGCTGCTTGGTCCGTTCTGGCTCACCGCCAGCATGGCGATCATGGTGGTCTCGCTCGGCGTATTGTACTCGGAACTGTTCAACACGCCGATCACGGACCTGTTGCCGTTCCTGACGCTCGGCCTCTTGGTGTGGACGCTGATCGCGAGCTTCGTGGTCGAAGGCGGCGCGCTGTTCACCGGCGCCGAATCCTACATCAAGCAGATTCGCCTGCCCTACTCGGTCTATGTCTATCGCTCGGCCTGGAGCAAGTTCGTCATCTTCGCGCATAATTTCGTGATCTATCTCGGCGTGATCGCGTATTTCGAGATCTGGCCGGGCACGACCGCGCTGCTGGCGATTCCCGGCATGATCGTCGTGCTGCTGAACGGCGCGCTGATCAATCTTTGCATCGGCGTGGTCTCCACCAGGTTTCGCGACATCCCGCAATTCGTCGCCTCGGTGATCCAGATCATCTTCTTTGTCACGCCGATCTTCTGGAAACCCGAGCTGTTGAAGACCCGCAGCTACATCGTCGATTACAACCCGTTCTATCATCTGATCGAATTGGTCCGCGCGCCGCTGCTGGGCGAAGTTCCGACGGCCAAGACCTGCATCGCCGTGGTGATCATCACATTGGTCAATCTGGCGATCACCGGCGCCTTCTTCTCGCGGTTCCGCTCGCGGATCGCGTATTGGGTTTGAGTCATGACCGTCGTTCCCGTCAGCGCCCGCAGCAACGCCGAGATCTCGCTCGAAAATGTCAGCGTTTCGTTTCCGATCTATCACGGCGGCTCGCGCTCGCTGAAGAAGAGCATCCTGTTTCGCGGCTCCGGCGGCCATATCGCCACCGACGCCAACAACCGCCTCCTGGTCGAGGCGCTGCGCGACGTGACGATCCAGATGCAGGCCGGCGATCGGGTGGCCCTGATCGGCGCCAACGGCGCCGGCAAGACCACGTTGTTGCGCGTCATGGCCGGCATCTACGAGCCGGTTTCGGGGACGATCAGGACCCGCGGCCGGATCTCGCCGATGTTCGACATTTCGCTCGGCATCGACAGCGAAATCAGCGGCTACGACAATATCCGCCTGCGCGGGATGATCCTCGGGCTCAGCGCGCAGGAGATCGAGGAGCGCATTCCCGACATCGTCGAGTTCACCGAGCTCGGCGACTATCTGGAAATTCCGGTGCGGACCTATTCATCCGGCATGATGACGCGGCTGACCTTCGCGGTCGCGACCTGCTTTGCGCCGGAAATCCTGCTGATGGACGAATGGATCATGGCGGGCGACGCCACCTTTCTCACCAAGGCCAAGAACCGCGTGCAGTCCTTTGTCGAGAAAGCGAGCATCCTGGTGCTGGCGTCGCACAGCCTCGATACATGCCGGCAGTTCTGCAACCAGGGCATCTGGATGGACAAGGGCCGCGTGATGGCGGCGGGCCCGATCGACGACGTGCTGGATGCCTATCACGGGCACACCCAGGCAGTAAGCGCGACCGCCTGAGCGCGGCGCGCCGCGGCATGCGCAAGGCGATCGTCGCCGGACGGTCCGGATGAGCTTTTTCCTGAAACTGGCACGGCAAATCCGCGAGCCTTTGCTGCTGGCGCAGGACCGGCTGATCAGCGCCGCCGCTGCGCGCCGCCGATCAACGCCACCGATCCGGGAGCGGATTGCCGGCGACGATCCGAACTCCGCATCGCGGCGCGTCGCGGTCTACATACATTTCGACCGCGACGGCGTGGTTCACGACTACGTCCTGCACCAGCTCCGCGAATTGGCCGACGCGAATTTCCGTATCACCTTCGTCAGCAATGCGCCGTGTTTTCCGGTGCCGAGCCGCGATCGCGTCAGGCCGTATTGCAGGGAGACGCTGTGGCGCTTCAACGTCGGGTATGATTTCGGCGGCTACAAGGACGCTATCGCGTCGATCGACGATCTCGCGCGTGCCGACGCGCTGCTGCTGATGAACGACAGCGTGTATGGTCCGTTCTGGAAATTCGGCGAGACCATCGCCGCGTTCGATTGCGCGCGCGCGGACATCTGGGGCATCACCGACAGCCTCGAGGTCCGCCCCCATTTGCAGACATTCCTGCTGTATTTCTGTCCGGCGGCGCTACGCTCGCAGGCGTTCGCGGATTTCTGGCGCGCCTTTCCGTATGTCGGAAGCAAGCGATGGGTGATCCGCAACGGCGAAGTCGCGCTGACGCAAACGCTGACAGCGCATGGCCTGCGGGCCGCGGCGCTTGCGCCCTACGCGTCGGTGGTCGCGAGAAAGCAGGCGCAAATCGCGGCGATGAATATGGCCGACCTCGCCTGCGCGGAACGATGCGATCCACGGCGGTTGGCGGCGAGCCTCGACGAGGGCGTCGCGGTCAATCCGATGCATGCGTGCTGGGACGTGCTGATCGCCGATTTCAAATGCCCGTTCATCAAGCGAGATCTGCTCCAGGGCGGTTCGTCGCGCGTTCCGCCGGCGAGCGGCTGGGTGGATCTGATCGCCCAGCGAAGCGATTACGATGTGTCGTTGATCACGGAGCATCTTGACGCACGCGCTAAAACAAGCGGCGAAACCCGTGCTGCAGCTCCGAACAGCCCGGCGTAGACTGCGGTTCCGGTTCACGCAGATGCTATTTGGTTCCTGCCATGTCGTTGCGCGTAACTCACGTTTCGGTTACAAGACCGGCGCTGCGTCCGCCATGGCGACGCAAACAATCAAGGTCGAGGATGATCGCGTTGATGTCCATCGTTTCGAGCGCCCGCACGAGGTCCCGGCTGTTCCTGGCGATCGCCGCTTTCGCATGCGCGCTGGCCGCGCCGGTCGTGGCTTCCGCCAAGACCGACATTCAGGGACCGGCCGAAGCCGTCAGCGTTCAACTGGAAGGCGCGTCGGTCGAAGAAGCGCTGAAGGCGCTGGGAACTTCATTCGGCGTCCAGTTCCAGTCGACCGCCAGCCTCGACAAGCAGATCACGGGCAATTACCGCGGCCCGCTGCGCTCGGTGCTGCGCCGGATGCTCGACGGCTATGATTTCGTCCTGAAGAGCCGCGGCGAGAGCCTCGAAGTCACCATCCTCGGCAGGCCGAATTCCCCGGCTGCCGGCAAATCCACGCAGACGCTCGCCGCCGTGACGCCTCCGACTGCACCGGCTGCCGGCGGTGCACCGACCGCGATCTCGCCGCAGGCCGCTATGGCGCCGCCGGCGCCAGACAAGGCCGGTGCGGAGGATAACCCGGCTCAG
>CAXUBE010000045.1:0-13457 GCA_964249215.1 uncultured Rhodopseudomonas sp.
CCGGTGTCGGTGCCGAGGCCCGCGGCGCTGAACGGCATCGTCGGCCTGCGCCCGAGCATCGGGCGTTATTCGCAGAGCGGCATCGTGCCGATCTCGCACACGCGAGACACGCCCGGGCCGATGGCGCGCACGCTCGCCGACGTCGCGTTGATGGACACGATCATAACCGGCGACGCCGCCGTGCCGGCCGCCGAACTCCCGGCGCTGCGGCTAGGTCTGCCGACGCCGTTCGTGAGCGATCTCGATCCCGAGACGGCCAGGCTGTTCGAGCTTGCGGTGGCGGCGATCAAGGCTGCGGGCGTGACGATCGTGCCGGTCGATGCGTCCGAGATCGCGGCCTTGAACGACAAGATCGGCTTTCCCCTCGCGCTGTTCGAGGTGAAGGGCGACCTCGACAGTTTCGTCAAGACATATGGCGCAGCCGCTGACATCAAGGCGGTGGCCGAGAAGGCCGCGAGCCCCGACGTCAAATTCGTGCTCGACAATCTGGTGCTCGGCGACAAGGCGATCCCGGAAAGCGTCTATCGCGACGCCCTCGAGGTGCAGCGGCCGAAACTGATCGCGGCTTACCTCAGGCTGTTCGCGGACAACCGCCTCGACGCGCTGATTTTCCCGACCACGCCGCTGCCGGCGCAGCCCATCACGGGTTCCGACGAGACCGTCACGCTGAACGGCAAACAGGTGCCGACTTTCGGGACCTTCATTCGCAACACCGATCCCTGCAGCAACGCAGGGCTGCCCGGTCTCTCGATCCCGATCGGCGACACCGCGCAGGGCCTGCCGGTCGGGCTCGAATTTGACGGCGTGTCGGGATCGGACCGCCGCCTGCTCGCGATCGCAACGGCTCTGCAGCCGGCACTGACGAAGAAATAGAGCTCAGAACCGCGTCACCAGCTCCGCGAGCACCGGCCGCGGGCGGTCCTCGGCCGCCTTGGACTTGGTGCCGATATGGATGAAGCCCGCGATCTTCTCGTCGGGGGCAAGGCCGAGACCGCTCAGCACGTCGCGGTCATAGGCGAACCATCCCGACAGCCAGTTTGCGCCATAGCCCAGCGCGCTGGCCGCGGCGACGATGTTCATCGCGCTGGCGCCGGCGGACAGTTCCTGCTCCCATGGCGGCACGTTGGGGTGTGGTTTCACCACGCTGATCACCGCGATCACCAGTGGCGCTTCCATCAGCCGGGCCTGTTCGACCGCGATCTCCGCCGCGCCGGCCGACGGATTCTTGCGCGCGAACACCCGCGCGATGATGTCGCCCGCCCGCGCCCGCGCCTCGCCCTCGAACAGCAGGAAGCGCCACGGCGCGAGCTTGCCATGGTCCGGCACCCGCGCGCCGATCCCGAGGATCGTTTCGATCTCGGCCGGCGAGGGCGCCGGCGCGCTCATCTCGCGCGGCTTGACCGAGCGGCGGGTCTTCAGGAATGCGATGGTATCGGACACGTCGTTGCTCTCTTCGCTGATGTCGCTACGCTCCGAGCTGCGCCCGCTTCAGGTCCGGCGGCGTCGCTTCGTCGGCCAGCGCGGCGATCGCCTCGTCGGTCGGCAGCACGCTCTGGCCCTCGCTGCCGAGCCGGCGGATCGAGACCGAATGGCTCTCGGCTTCCTTCCTGCCGACCACGAGCAGCGCCGGGATTTTCGCCAGCGAATGCTCGCGCACCTTGTAGTTGATCTTCTCGTTGCGCAGGTCGAGCTCGACGCGCAGCCCGGCGCGCCGCGCGGCGGCGGCGACGATTTTGGCATAGTCGTCGCCTTCCTGCGTGATGGTGGTGACGACGGCCTGCACGGGCGATAGCCACAGCGGGAAGTTGCCGGCATAATGCTCGATCAGTTGCGCGATGAACCGCTCCAGCGAGCCGTAGATCGCGCGATGCACCATCACGGGGACTTTCTTCGCGCCGTCGGCGTCGATGTAGAACGCGCCGAACCGCTCCGGCAGGTTGAAGTCGACCTGGGTGGTGCCGCATTGCCAGTCGCGGCCGATCGCGTCGCGCAGCACGTATTCGAATTTCGGCCCGTAGAACGCGCCTTCGCCGGGGCTGATCGCGGTCTTGATGCGGCCGCCGGACTGGCTCTCGATCTGCGACAGCACGGTCGCCATCACCCGTTCGGCATGGTCCCACATCTCGTCGGTGCCGACGCGCTTCTCCGGCCGCGTCGACAGCTTCACCACGATGTCGCCGAAGCCGAAGTCGGAATAGGTCGACAGGATCAGTTCGTTGATGGTCAGGCATTCTTCGGTGAACTGCGCCTCGGTGCAGAACACGTGGGCGTCGTCCTGGGTGAAACCGCGCACGCGCATCAGCCCGTGCATCGCGCCGGACGGCTCGTAGCGATGCACCGCGCCGAATTCGGCGAGCCGCAGCGGCAGGTCGCGATAGCTCTTCAGGCCCTGCTTGAAGATCTGCACGTGGCCGGGGCAGTTCATCGGCTTCAGCGCAAACCAGCGCTTGTCCTCGGCTTCGTCGCCGGCGGATTGCGCCGCGAACATATTCTCGCGGAACCATTCCCAGTGACCGGAGGTCTCCCATAGCGATTTGTCGAGAATCTGCGGCGCGTTGACCTCCGCGTAGTCGCCGGCGAGGCGACGGCGCATATAGGCGATCAGCGCCTGGAAAATCGTCCATCCCTTGGCGTGCCAGAACACCACGCCGGGACCTTCTTCCTGGAAGTGAAACAGGTCGAGTTCGCGGCCGAGCTTGCGGTGGTCACGTTTCTCGGCTTCCTCGATCTGGTGCAGATAGGCGTCGAGCTCTTCCTGCTTGGCGAACGCCGTGCCGTAGATCCGCGTCAGCATCGGATTGTTCGAATCGCCGCGCCAGTACGCGCCGGCCACCTTCATCAGCTTGAACGCCGTGCCGATCTTGCCGGTCGAGGTCATATGCGGCCCGCGGCACAGATCGAACCAGTCGCCCTGGTAGTAGATCCTGATCGGCTCGTTGCCGGGGATCGCGTCGACCAACTCGACCTTGAAGGCCTCGCCCTTGTCGCGAAACACCTGCCTGGTCTTCTCGCGATCCCAGACGTCTTTCGTGAACGGTCTGTCGCGCGCGATGATCTCGCGCATCTTCTTTTCGATCGCCGCGAAATCCTCCGGCGTGAACGGCGCGTTGCGGAAGAAGTCGTAGTAGAAGCCGTTCTCGATGACGGGACCGATCGTCACCTGCGTGCCCGGCCACAGCGCCTGCACCGCTTCGGCCAGCACATGCGCGCAATCGTGCCGGATCAATTCCAGCGCGCGGGGATCGTCGCGAGCAATGAATTCGATTTTGGCGTCGCGCTCGATCGGATCGGACAGGTCGCCGACGACACCGTCCAGCGCCATCGCCACGGTGCGCTTGGCGAGCGACGGCGAGATGCCCTTGGCGATCTCGAGACCGCTCGAACCGCGCTGATAGTCGCGGCGCTCGCCATTGGGAAAGGTGAGGGCGACGGTACTCGCCACGGCTGGCTTGAGGTTGCTCAGGCTGTACTGGAATCCGGAAGCGGGCTTCGTCTTGTCATCGGACATCGTGTGAAATCTCCTCGCGCTCACTCCTGCACACGAGCGCAGGTAAGCGGAAGGGCGGTATAGCAGTGAATTTGGGCGATGCAACGACCGAAAACCGGGTCCGGTCCGTCCCCCGGGTTATTGATCAAAGGACGCGCCCGCACATACGCGGCGATCTGCTCCGCTACATGGGCCGCTATTTGGAGGCGCTCGCCGAATATGATGGTGTGATGAGGAATGGGCCATGCTCCGCGATATGCGAGGCAGCGCGCGGACTGACCTTCGAACGAATGGACGATCTTGCGCTGGCCCGCAGCGCATTTGAGAACGCGCAGATGCGCAGGACGGCTGCGCCCGAAGCCGCGGCTGCCGCCTCGACCTCGGGCGGTCAGGTCGGCACGCGCTCGATCGGTCGCGGGTTCGGCGAAGTCAAGGTCCAGGGCGCTACTCTTGTTGTTTATGCCGCCAAGCACGGCCAGACCTCGCTCGATGGCGAAGGCGGCAATTCGCGTTCGCAGTGGCGATGGTGCAGCGGATCGCGACGCCCGGCGTCGAGATTAGCAAGATCTTTCGCCTCGTGCGCGACGACGTGATGGAGGCGACCGCCGGCCGTCAGGAGCCCTACACCTACGGCTCGCTGCCGGGCAAAGAAGATTTCTTCTTCGTCAACGCGAAATAACCGGCCGGTTCTTTCATTCGGCGCGCCTTTGACCTACATGCGTTTGCATGGAAAACTCCGCTGTTGACGCCGGGCGCCCCTTTGCTGCCACCACATTGATGCTCGGCAATTTCGTTACCGGCCTGTCGGTGCTGGCGCCGGCCGGCATGCTCGCCGAACTCTCGGTCGATCTCGGCGTCTCGATCCGCGAGGCGGGGCTCATGATCACCTTCGGCGCGGTGGTGCTTTGCATCGGTTCGCCGCTGACGGCGTGGTTGACCAGCCGGATCGAGCGCCGCGCGCTGCTTGCCGGCACGATCGCGGTGCTGGCGGCGACAAATCTCGCCTCGGCATTCGCGCCGGGCTACGCCAGCCTGCTCGCGATCCGCCTGATGATGCTCGCGGTCGGCTCGCTCTATACGCCGCAGGCCGCGGGCGCGGCCGCGCTGGTGGTGCCGCCGGAGAAGCGCGGTGGTACGATGTCGTATGTGTTTGTCGGCTGGTCGCTGGCGATCGCGGTCGGGCTGCCGCTGGTGAGCCTGCTGTCGAGCCGCTACGGCTGGCGCGCAACTTATGCCGGCATCGCCGCCGCCGGCGGCGTCGCGTTTATTCTCCTGGCGTGGCGGCTGCCGCGCGGCTTGCTCGGCGCGCCGGTCGACCTGAAGACCTGGGCGGGCGTCGGCCGCAACCGGCTGATCCTGGCATTGCTGCTGGTGACCACGCTGCATACTTGCGGGCAGTTCGCCGTGTTCACGTTTCTGTCGCCGCTGCTGCGCGGGCTGACCGGCGCCGGTGCCGACGAGGTCGGGCTGGTGTTTGCGATCTACGGTGTCTGCGGCCTTATCGGCAACATGGCGGCGAGCCGGATCGTGGATTCGTTCGGCGCCTACCGCACCGCCTTGCTGTTTGTCAGCATCTTGCTGGCCGGCGTGCTGGTGTGGACCTTCGGCGCCGGCAACCTCACCATCATGGCGGTCGGCGTCGCGCTGTGGGGACTGGGCTTTGCCTCGACCAATTCGATGCAGCAGGTCCGCCTGGTCGGCGCCGACCCGTCGCTGTCCGGCGCCACCGTCGCACTCAACACCTCGACGCTGTATATCGGCCAGGCGATCGGTTCGGCGACCGGCGGCTTCCTGTTCGAGGCCGGGCTGTTGCGCGATGTCGGCTACGTCGCGACCGGCTTCGTCGCGCTGTCGCTTCTGACCGTGCTCATGACGGGCCGGCTCGCGCCGCGCGCGGCATAGAAGATCAGCGCGCCGCGCTGGTCGCGACGCGGGTCAACTCCGGCGCATCCGCCATCTTGGCCAGCACGTCTTTCACCGGCAACTCGGTCCAGGCCTGCGTGACATAGTCGCGGTGGGTGATGCCGTTCGGCGTCTCGACGAACAGCGCGCTGCCCGGCCGCAGCGGCCCATCCATATCGTCGGACACCGCGATGCCTTTGTCCCGCAGCCTGCGCATCAGTTCGTCGTCGTGCCGCTTGGTGTAGCGGGTGTAAGAACTAACGAAGAAGGCCGAGCGGTTGGTCTCGATCCAGGATGCGAATTTGTCGATTTCGCTATACAGCGCGTCGAGCAGGAACACGCCGCGCACGCGGTTGCCGAGCCCGCCGACTTCGAGGCTGTAGGCGGCCGGCACGAAACCGCCGCTATAGGCGACGATCACCACCGGCATGTTGGCAAAGGTTTTGGCGGCGGCGGGGTCGCCATACAGCTCGGCGAGATGATCGGCGGCTTCGGCGACGAAGCGCTTCAGCCCGCCTGGCTGCCAGAACTTGCCGGCGCTGGAATCCGGCGCATCGACCGCGAGCTGCGGCGCCAGCAGCACGGCGTTGGCGCCTGAATCGGTGATCTGCTGCGGTACAAGCTGGCGGTCGCGGACGTCGCGCTCCAGCGTGGCGCCGTTGCCGTGGAAGAACACCACGATGACGCCGGGCTTTTTGGCGTCGAACGTTTTCGGAATGTGGATCAGCGTGCGGTTGTCGTTGAAGGTCTCGTCCTGCCAGAACACCCGCCCGCGCATGCCGCGATGCCCGCGGCGGCCGTTGCTGGAGACGTTCAGAAACGGCGCATCGGCATGCGGATTGTCGCCGTAATACGGGAATGCCGAGGATTTCATGCCGACCAGCGCGGTCTGGTCCTCGCGGATACTGGGACGCTGATATGGCACCTGCGACCCCAGCGATGCCACCTGGTACGACGCCGGCTTGACCGCAGCCGCGGCGACCACGCGCGGCGCGGGCGGCGGCTGCCGCGGGATCGAACTCTCGCCGCCGAAGCGGTCCTGAAACGAGGCCGGCTGGAAACGCTCTTCGAAGGTGTCGCCGGGCAATGCAGCGGCCTGCGCATTGGCGGTGCGGCCGGTGGCGCTGGTCGGCGAGCCGCCGCATTGCGCGAGCAACGCGGAGACCGCCAGCAGGGTCGCGATGATCGCGATCAATCGCCCGCTGCGGCCGGATGTCGTGATGCCGCGCGTCATCGCTTCGGAGCTTGCCCGAAAGCAGATGTCTCGCTCATGCGCCGGCAAACTCGGATCGACTCCGACCATCCACCCACTTGCCCCAGATGTCCGCTCGCAATCGGCGCGCGTCTCCCCATTATTGTAAAGCACCCGAGCTTAAGAAAATTCTCGCGTCGGAACGATTGGAAACCACGAAATCGTGTCCTGATTGTGAGCCTGACGGCGCCCAAGGGCAACCCGGTCGTTCTCCGCAAGCTTGATCGGACGCAGAAAGGTATTTAAATACCTTGTCAACATCTGGTTTTAAATCATTGTTAACGTTGCTTGAATTGTGAACGGCCAGCGTCCACACTCGAAGCGGCGCTCTCGCTCAGGGTCGGAATTGCATGGCAACGCAGACCGGAGGCTCGGCGTCGCAAGCGCGGCTTCCGCGCGGACCGGCCGCGGTCTCCACCCTGGTGGCCACTGCGATCGTCGTCGCCGACATGGTCGGTGTCGGCGTCTTCACAAGCCTCGGCTTTCAGGTCAAGGACATCCCGTCCGGGTTTTCGATCCTTTTGCTCTGGAGCATCGGCGGGTTGGTCGCGCTGTGCGGGGTATTTTCGTACAGCGAACTCGGCGCCATGTTCCCGCGCTCCAGCGGCGAATACAATTTCCTGACCCGCGCCTATCACCCGGCGTTTGGTTTTCTCGCCGGCTGGGTCTCGGCCACCGTCGGCTTCGCCGCACCGGTGGCGCTCGCGGCGATGGCGTTCGGACAGTACGCCAAATCGGTGATTCCGGGCGCGCCGCCGCTGCTGTTGGCACTAATGGTGGTGTGGCTGGTGTCGCTGGTGCAGTTGACCGGCATCCGCCACAGCAGCGCCTTCCAGCTCGGCTCCACCATCCTCAAGGTGGTGCTGATCGTGGCGTTCCTGATCGCCGGGCTGGTGCTGGGCGCGCCGCAGCCGATCTCGTTCGCGCCGAGCGCGGCGGACCTGTCGCACGTCGCCAGCGCGCCGTTCGCGATCGGGCTGGTGTTCGTGATGTACTCGTTCTCCGGCTGGAACGCCGCGACCTACATCATCGGCGAGATGCGCACGCCGCAGCGCAGCCTTCCCGCCGCCTTGTTGGCCGGCACGCTGATCGTGATCGTGCTCTATGTCGCGCTCAACGCGATCTTCCTCTACACCACGCCGATCGCCAGCATCGCCGGCCAGCTCGACGTCGCGCGGATCGCCGGCAGCGCGATCTTCGGCGAGTTCGGTGGCCGCATCGTCGGCGCGATGATCTCGATCGGCCTCGTCTCTTCGATCACCGCGATGATGTGGATCGGCCCGCGCGTCACCATGACGATGGGCGAAGACATCCCGGCGCTGCGGTTCTTCTCGCGCCGCTCCGGCAACGGCGCGCCGGCCTACGCCATCCTGTTCCAGCTCGCCGCGGCAAGCCTGATGCTGTTCACCGAAAGCTTCGAGGCGGTACTGGACTTCATCCAGTTCAGCCTGCTGTTCTGCTCGTTTTTCACCGTGCTCGGCGTCATCAAGCTGCGCATCACCCGGCCGGACTTGGCCCGGCCGTACCGCGCCTGGGGATATCCGGTGACGCCGGTAATTTTCCTTCTCGTCACGCTTTTCATGATGTTTTATCTCTGCGTCGATCGGCCGATCCAGTCATTGTCGAGCGCGCTGATCATGCTTGCCGGCCTTTTGATCTACGCTCTGTTCCATAAGCGCGTTGCCGCCGCGGCGACCGCAAGCCGCGAGTGATGATGTTCCAGACAGTCAGGATCGCCGCTGCCACTCTCATAATGTTGGTTGGGGCGGCATGTCCGGCCGCGGCCGCCGATGGCCCGAGCGTCGACGACACCGCGCGCTTTCTGGCGGGGATGCCGCCCTCGGCGGATTCGCCGCTGACGCCGCTCACCAGGGAGCCGGGCTGGCAGCGTCACGCGAGATTTTTCGACAACGCGTTCGCGCAGCTCGAGCAGCGTCAGCTCTCCAGGATCAGGACATGGGCCGGCGCCAATCTGGCGGCGCCGAAACCGACCATGCTCTACATGTTCAGCGGCCCGGACTTTCTCTATGCCGACGCGTTCTATTCCAAGGCCACCACCTACGTGCTGAGCGCGCTGGAGCCGGCCGGCGCGGTGCCGGATTTGACCAGGTTGCCGCGCGGCGGCGTGGGTGCGGCGCTCAGCAATGTCGAGCGCTCGATGGGCACCATCATCAATTTCAGCTTCTTCATCACCAAGATGATGCGGACCGATCTGCGCGCCGGGCAGGTGTTCGGCACGCTGCCGATCCTCTACGTGTTTCTCGCGCGTACCGGAAAGACTGTCCGCGACGTCAGCGCGGTGACCGTCGACGACCAGGGCGTTTTGCTGCCGCAGGCAACTATGTCCGGCAAGAACCTCACCCAGGGCGTGAGGATCAGATTCGCCGCCGCCGACGGCGTCGAAAAGACGCTGTATTACTTCAGCACCAACCTCGCCAATGACGGCGTTCGCGTCACCGGCTTCCTGAAATTCTGCGAGGGGCTGGCCCCCGCCAACAGCTTCATCAAGAGCGCGTCGTATCTGCTCCACTCCGGCAGCTTCACCACGGTGCGGGATTTTCTGCTGAACAACAGCTCGGTGATCATCCAGGATGATTCCGGCATTCCGCTCGCCAATTACGATCCGAAGAAATGGCGGTTCTTTCCGTTCGGCCGCTATGCCGGCCCGATCGGAGAGTTTCCCGGGCGCTACCAGCCGAAATATTCCGAACTGTTCCGGCGCAGCCAGCCGATGGATTTCGGCATCGGCTACCGTTGGCGCTCCTACGAATCCAACCTGTTGCTGTCGATCAAGCTGCCGTGAGCCGGCGGCGGATCAGGCGCGTTGACGCCGCGCCAGCGCGCGTAGCGCCACGGCAGGTACCAGCGCGCTTCGGCGGACGTGGCGCGCGGGACGTTGTCGATGCCGGACGTGCCGAACGGCTGGCAACGCAGCAGCCGCGCCAGACTCATCCAGCCGCCGGCCCACAGCCCGAAACGCGCGAGCGCCTCGTCGGCGTAGTTCGAGCATGTCGGCAGATGCCGGCAATGAAAGCCGACCAGCGGCGACAGCGTATGGCGATACATCCAGATCGCGCCGCGCCCGGCGTCACGCGGCCAATGCGCCGCGTGAATACAACGCTCGGCACAGCCTGGATATTTAGTAAGCACGTGCCACTCCGATAAGCGGAACTTGCCTAGCTAGCATGCGCGGAACCTGGCGATAATGTATCATATTGCTCACTATCACAAAATATCGCGGTTTTTGGGAGCAGTGCAGCAATTCGCGCTTTACGGCTCGGCTGGATCAAAGTTACTTTTCTATAACGAAGAGATGACAGAATCGCTTCGTGGCCGGGGCCGTGACCATTGCTCGCTTGAGTGGGAAGGGACCAAATTGAGGCTTGCGCAGTCGCCTGAATCCGCCGTGCCGGCGCCGTTTCGCGCCGCATCCTTCTTTCGGACAGCCAAAGCTTTCGCATTCGGCGCGCTGATTGGGTTTTCGCTGCTCGGCGCGTCCGCCTCGTTGGCTCCGGCGCAGGCCGCCGGCGCCACGCTGGAAGAACGCAAGCTGCCGATGCGCTTTACCTGGGTCGCCTGCCAGCCGGATTGCCGCGGCTGGATCGGCGCGGTCGGCATCGTCACCGCAGACACGCCGAAGGAATTCGACGACTTCGCCCGCGGCCGCGAACTCAACGGCGCGGCGATCGTGCTGGATTCCAGCGGCGGCTCCGTCAACGACGCGATTGCGCTCGGCCGGCGCTGGCGCAAGCTCGGTCTGCAGACCACGGTCGGCGTCACCCTCGACAGCGGCCGGTTCGACGACGTGCCGCGCGTGGCCCCGGACGCCTATTGCGAATCGATGTGCGTGTTCCTGCTGCTGTCTGGCACCACGCGCTACGTGCCGGATGGGGCGCATGTCCGCGTGCACCAGATCTGGATGGGCGATCGCGCCGACGACGCGCGCGCCGCGAGCTACACCGCGCAGGATCTGATGATCGTGGAGCGCGACATCGGGCGGCTGGCGAAATTCACCTTCGACATGGGCGGCGCCGGCGACCTGCTGTCGCTTGCGCTCAGCGTCCCGCCCTGGGAAGATCTGCACGAATTGACGCCGCGCGAATTGCGGCTCAGCAATCTGATCACCACTGAAACGTTCGCAGATCTGCCGGGGCTCGGCGACGCCAAAACGCCGAAGACGATGGCCGGGCTGAACAGCAAGCCGATGCAGGATCGTTTCGTGAGCGACAAGGTCGAGGCCAAAGCGCCGGCCGACCTCGCGACGCCGATGCGTGCCACCCAAACCGCGGAAGTCATGTCGCCGACCGGCGGACTGTCCGCGCCGGCGCAGCCGCAACGCTGATCAATCCGCGCCGCGCACCGCCGGCTTCGCCCTTGCCTCGATCTGACCGATCGCATCGACCACGGCGTCGAAGGTCAGCATCGTGGACGCGTGGCGCGCTTTGTAATTCCGCACCGGCTCCAGCAGCGCGATCTCCTGCCATTTGCCCACCGGCGGCTCGCCGTTTTCCTTCAGCATCCGCCGCACCGTCTCGTGCAGCGCGCGCAATTCCTCGGCCGTCGATCCGACCACGTGCTTGGCCATGATCGAGGACGACGCCTGTCCCAGCGCGCAGGCCTTCACGTCATGGGCGAAATCGGTCACCACCGGTCCGTCCATCTTCAGGTCGATCTTCACGGTCGAGCCGCACAGCCTGGAATGCGCGGTAGCGCTGGCGTCGGGATCGGCCAGCCGGCCAAGCCGCGCGATGTTGCCCGCGAGCGCAATGATCTGCGTGTTGTAGACGTCGTTCAGCATGCCAGCGTCCGATCGGGGGACCTTGCCTACCCTTGGCGGTTCCGGCCCGCCGTCTTATATAGGACAGAACTTGTGCAACGACAGCCCGTCCGAACGGAGTGAAGATGGTGGACGCATTGATCAAGCCGCTTCGCGCCGGCAAGGCGACCGATTTCCGGCCGGCCGAACTTGACCCGGCGGAATTCCTCGACGCGGCGGTGCATCCGGACCAGCCGCGGCCGTCGCGCGCCGAAGCCGAGCAGGCGGTGCACACTTTGCTGGCCTATATCGGCGAGGACACCGAGCGCGAAGGTCTGCGCGACACGCCGCGACGCGTGGTCGAGGCCTATGACGAACTGTTCCAGGGCTATCACCAATGCCCGGCCGAGGTGCTGAACCGCACCTTCGGCGAGACTGCCGGCTATGACGATTTCGTGCTGGTGCGCGACATCAGCTTTACCTCGCATTGCGAGCATCATGTGATGCCTTTTTACGGCAAGGCGCATATCGCCTACACGCCGGTGGAGCGCGTGGTCGGGCTTTCGAAACTGGCGCGGCTGGTCGATATTTTCGGACATCGGCTGCAGACCCAGGAGCATCTTACCGCGCAGATCGCGGCCGCGGTCGACGAAGTGCTCAAACCGCGCGGCGTCGCGGTGATGCTGGAAGCCGAGCATACCTGCATGTCGGTGCGCGGCATCGGCAAGCAGGGCGCGACCACCTTCACCAGCCGCTACACCGGCATGTTCCGCGACAATCCCGCCGAGCAACAGCGCTTCATGGCGATGATCCGAGGGCAGCGCTGAGCCCTCGCAACACGCAAGCAAGGGACGATGTCCGCACCGACGACGACCATCAACGAGATCGAGGAAGGCCTTGCGCTGCGTCCGAAGTTCGACGCCGCCGGGCTTGTGACCTGCGTCGCTACCGATGCAAATAACGGCGACGTGCTGATGGTCGCCCATATGAACGCCGAGGCGTTGCAGAGAACCATCGACAGCGGCGAGGCGTGGTATTTCAGCCGCTCGCGCAATGCGCTGTGGCGCAAGGGCGAGCGATCGGGCCAGGTCCAGCGCGTGGTCGAGATGAGGGTGGATTGCGACCAGGATGCGGTGTGGATTCGCGTCGAGCAACGCGGCGCGGCGTGCCACACCGGGCGCCGCTCGTGTTTCTATCGCACGGTGCGCAAGGGCGTCGACCGCGCCGCGCTGGCGTTGGTCGATGCCGAGCGGCTGTTCGATCCCGCGCATGTGTATAAGTAACCGGCGCGCATCGCGATGCAGTCGGACCGGCGTTAGTCCTTAACGCTGTATTAACCATAATTGCCGAGAGTTCCCGACGCGCGAGCGCCGCCGGCGCGTCGCGGTTGTTTGCCGGAGCGGGGCTCCAATGTCGGTCGATGCTTCTACCGCGACCCCAGCCACGGCCGATCCGTTGCGCACGCGGGTCGCAGGTGCGATCAAGCAGGCCGCGAGCGACACCGGCGCCAGCTTCGAATATCTCGTCGCCACCGCGAAGATGGAATCGAATTTCAATCCGTCCGCGTCGGCCGCGACGTCTTCCGCGCGCGGGCTGTTTCAGTTCATCGACCAGACCTGGCTCGGCACCGTGAAGCAGGCCGGCGCCGCGCTCGGCTACGGCAAATACGCCGACGTGATCCAGAAATCGCCCGACGGCGGCTATTCGGTCGGCGATCCTTCGATGCGCAAGGCGATCATGCAGTTGCGCGACGATCCGGCCGCGAGTTCGGCGATGGCCGGCGTGCTGACGCAATCGAACAGTTTCAAGCTCACCGGCAGGATCGGCCGCCGCCCGAGCGATGCCGAACTCTATATGGCGCATTTCATGGGCGTCGGCGGCGCGGCCAAGCTGATCGGCAATGCGCAGGACAATCCGGCTGCGTCGGGGGCGGCGCTGTTTCCAAATGCAGCCGCCGCGAACCGGCCGATCTTCTACGATCGCAGCGGCCGCGCGCGCAGCGTGTCGGACGTGTATTCGGTGCTGTCGTCGCGCTACGCCAGCGCGGCGAATTCGCGCGC
>CAXUBE010000046.1:0-13205 GCA_964249215.1 uncultured Rhodopseudomonas sp.
GGTTTTCTTCTTGGCCTTGGGCGCCGGCTTGACCGGATTGTTCAGCTCGGCGGCTTCCTTGGCGAGCCGTTCCGCGCGCAGGCGCTCGGTGCGCTTGCGGATCGCCACATCCGCCGCGGCGATTTCCGCCATCGCCTTGATGCCTTCGGCCTCCTGGGCGGCCTTCCGGTTGATCCGGATTTCCTTCAGTTCGGCGACTGTTTTCGGTTCGGATTCCATCTTGTCCTCGAACGATCCTATAGTTCCGGGTATGGCTGTGACCATAGCATGAATTCGCCATCGCGGCAGGCTTTCGCCATCAAATGAGGCATGACGTGAAATGTCGGTAAACAGGCTCGCGTCGGAGACCCGCCGGATTCGCCCGGTGCGCGGAAGGACGGCCACCTTGCGTTTCTGTACCATATCCCGCCGGTGCGACGGCAAGAACGGCAGGCACGGCGGATGACCGCTCATGTGGTGGAATTCGGCAAGGACGGCCGACGGGTCGAGCCCGACGGGCGGCTCGACGCCGCCGCGTTCCACCGCAACCACGCCCCGATCGGCGCGGTGCTGGCGCGGTTCCTGCGCGACCGATCCGGCGACGTCGTCGAGGTCGGCAGCGGCACCGGCCAGCACGTCATCGCCTTCGCGCGTGCGCATCCCGACATCGTCTGGTGGCCGAGCGATCCCAATCCGCGGCACTTGAAAAGCATCGACGCATGGCGCGCGCATGCGGCGCTCGGCAATGTGCGGGCGCCGATGCCGATCGACCTGTCGGATCCGGACTGGTATTTGGCGACGCATCACGGGAGCGGTCCCGCCGACATCGTCGCGGTGGTCTGCGCCAATGTCATTCACATCGCGCCGTGGCGGGTGGCCGAAGGATTGTTCGCCGGCGCCGCGCGTTGTCTTCGGCCGGACGGGCGGCTCTATCTCTACGGGCCGTTCAAGCGCGGCGGCCGGCACACCGCGCTGAGCAATGCCGTGTTCGACAGCAGCCTGCGTGCCGGCAATCCCGATTGGGGCGTGCGCGATCTCGACGACGTGCGGACGCTCGCCGGTCGCGTCGGGCTCGCGCTGGTCGAGACGCACGCGATGCCGGCCGACAACCTGATGCTGGCCTTTGCGCGGATGGCGCCGGTTTGAGCATCCACCGCGGCGGGCGCCGGCCGCCGTCCGATCGTTTCAGCCCGCGCGCTGCCGCAGCAGGTCGTCGAGATCGAGCCGGCGCGTGAACATCGCCAGCGTGCCGTCGGGCGCGCGCGGCCATTCGGCCTGCGGACGGTCGCGATAAAGCTCGACGCCGTTGTCGTCGGGGTCGCGCAGATACAGCGCCTCGCTGACGCCATGATCGCTCGCGCCGTCGAGCCCGATGCCGGCGTCGATCAGGCGCTGCAGCGCATCGGCCAGCGCCGCGCGGGTCGGATACAGGATCGCCAGATGAAACAGCCCGGTGCTGCCCCGCGCCGGCGGCGATCCGCCCTTGCTCTCCCAGGTGTTGAGCCCGATGTGGTGGTGATAGCCGCCGGCGGAAATGAACGCGGCCTGGTCGCCCATCCGCTGCATGATCTCAAAGCCGAGCACGCCATGATAGAACGACAGCGCGCGGTCGAGCACGGCGACCTTGAGATGGACGTGGCCGATCCGCGTGCCGGCGG
This sequence comes from uncultured Rhodopseudomonas sp., assembly GCA_964249215.1. Taxonomy (GTDB): domain Bacteria; phylum Pseudomonadota; class Alphaproteobacteria; order Rhizobiales; family Xanthobacteraceae; genus CAXUBE01. The sequence continues at coordinate 1,638 of CAXUBE010000046.1, forward strand.
CGATCGGGGTATTGCCGGGCATCGTCAACTTCTCCGGAAAAGGGGATCAGGCCGCGACGAGCGCGGTCAGGCAACCGGGGCTACCTGATCGGCGGCGCGTATTGGATGCCGCCCGCGCTCCATAACTGATTGAGCCCGCGCGGGATTCCGAGCTTGGAGCCGGCGCCGACATTGCGCTCATAGACCTCGCCGTAATTGCCGACATGGCGGATGATCCGCGCCGCCCAGTCCCTGGTCAGGCCGAGTTCCTCGCCATAGGCGCCCTCGGTGCCGACCAGCCGCATCACGTCCGGCTTTTTCGACTTCAGCGCCTCGTCGATGTTGCCCGAGGTGATGCCGAGCTCCTCGGCGTTGATCATCGCGTACAGCGTCCACTTCACGATCATCATCCAGTCGTCGTCGCGCTGGCGCACCACCGGCGCCAGCGGCTCCTTCGAGATCACGTCCGGCAGGATCACATGATCGCCGGGCTTGGCCATGTTCTGCCGCAGCGCGTAAAGCTGCGACACGTCGGCGGTGAAGGTATCGCACTGCCCGGAATTGTAGGCCTTGACCACGTCGTCGAGCCTGGCGAATTTGACTTCCTGGTAGTTGATGTTGTTGGCGCGGAAGTAGTCGATCATGTTGAGCTGCGTCGTGGTGGCGTCCTGCACGCACACCTTGCTGCCGTTGAGGTCGAGCGCGGAATCGATGCTGCGCGCGCGCGGCACCATGAAGCCCTCGCCGTCGTAATACGACACCGCCGGGAAATACAGGTCGTACGAGGTCTCGCGCGACATGCTCCAGGTCGAGTTGCGCGACAGGATGTCGACCTTGCGGCTCTGCAATTCCCTGAAGCGCTCGTTGGCGTCGAGCGGGACGAACTTCACCTTCTTCGGATCGTCGAAGATCGCCGCCGCCAGCGCGCGGCAGAAATCGACGTCGAAGCCGCTCCAGCTTCCCTTGTCGTCGGGAATCGAGAAGCCCGGCAGGCCGTTGTTGACGCCGCACAGCACCGCGTCGCGGCGGATCGTGCGCTTCAGCGTCTTGGTGTCGTAGCGCTCATAGGTGATCGCCAAGGCGGCGACCGCGGCGGCGACCACGAGACCGATCGCGAGTCCGGTTTGGAATGATCGTGTCATGCGTCGTGTTCTCGTTTGAGCATGATCGGTTCGGAAACCCGGTCCAGCGTCCCGGATCATGCGCGGGGGCAGCGGCCGAAATGCGGGAGCGGCGCGGCGCTACAGTTCCGGCCGCTGCCGCACCACCACTTTGGTGCCGACCGGAACCCGCTCATACAGGTCGGCGACGTCGGCGTTGACGAGGCGGAAGCAGCCGGACGACACCGCGGTGCCGATCGTGTCGGGCCGGTTGGTGCCGTGGATGCGATATACCGTGGCGCCGAGATAGAGCGCGCGGGCGCCGAGCGGATTGCCGGGGCCGCCCGCCATGAAGCGCGGCAGGTAAGGCTGGCGCTCGATCATTTCCGGCGGCGGGGTCCAGTCCGGCCATTCCGCCTTGCGCGAAATCTTCAGCAGCCCCTGCCACTGGAAGCCGTCGCGGCCGACCCCGATCGCGTAGCGCAGCGCGCGGCCGTTGCCCTGCACGACGTAGAGATAGCGCTCCGATGTCTGCACGATGATGGTGCCGGGCGGCTCGGCGGTGCGGTAGAACACCATCTGCCGCCGGTATTCCGGCGGCAGATCATAGCCGTCGTCGGCGATCAGGCCGGGCTGGTCGCCGACATCCGGCTGCTGCGCGCAGGCGTGGGTGGCGCCCAGCATCGCGGCGGCCATTGCGATGGCGGCCAGCCAGCTCGAACAACCGTCGGTCAGGCGGCGAATCAATGTCATGCGCGAGGTCTCCCGATGCCAAGGCGCGGCTTCCTTACCACCTCCGGCCGGCCATCGGAACCTGAAATCGTGCCGCGCGCGGTGCCGTCGGGCGCGGGCGCGTGCGCGCCGGTCCTCGAAACGCAACATGGCCCGGACGGGGGGCATCCCGTCCGGGCCATTGGAGGCGGAAACGATCGAGCAGGATCAGCGCGCGGCGTTGTCGCCGAACGAGATCACGCAGACATCGGCAGGATTCTTGCTGCTGCAGTCGATCACCTGCTCGCGGACCAGCATCGTGCCGGTGTCGCGCGAGGCGCGCGGCGTGGTGGTCTGCGCCGACAGCGACGCCAGGGTGCAGATCGCGCCGAGCGGGATGATGAAGAAGCGGAAGCTGGGTTTCAACATGTTCGGCACTCCTGCGTCGTCGTTTGTCGTTGTCCTGATTGTCGGTTTAGCAGCGGCGTTTTTCCGGGTGATGTCGTCCTGTGTTTCAATTGTTTCGTCGGCCGGATCTCCGCGCCGAGGCCGGTCGCGCTCCGTCACGCCGCCAGGGTTTCGACGCCGTGGCTTTTCAGCAGTTCCGCCAACTGCTTGCGGGCGTAGAACATCCGCGTCTTCACGGTGGCCTGCGGGATGCCGATGATGCGGCCGGCCTCTTCGACCGACTTCTCGTGGTAATAGACGAGGTTGACGATCTCGCGATGCGCCGGCGACAGCTTGGCGACGCAGGCGCGCAGGATCGCATTGGTGTTGGTGCGGTCGAGCGCGGCTTCCGGATTGTCGGCGCCGTCGGCGATCGCCAGCACGTCATCCTGGTCGATGTCCTCGTGCTGGCGCTGGCGCAGCGCGGTCAGCGCCTTGTAGCGCGCGATCGACAGCAGCCAGGTCGAGACCTGGGCGCGGCCTTCGAATTGCGCCGCGGTGCGCCAGACGTCGAGAAACACCTGGCTGACCAGGTCTTCCGACGTCGCGGTGTCGCGCAGCATGCGCAGGATGAAGCGGTAGACCCTGACGTTGTGACGGGAATACAGCGTGTGCATCGCAGTACGGTCGCCGGCGGCGATGCTGACCAGCAGCATGTCGTCGCTGGTCGCCCGTGCGGCGACGATGCCGTTGCGGCCCTCGTCGTTGAGGGCAATGACGTTCTGCATGACCAACTCCCGTTATGCGCCGTCAGAGACGGTTTCGTTGGGAGCATTGGTAGTGAGGACCGGTTTCAGGATGTCTGCGCCAGAAGCCGAAAATGGTTTCGTGCCGCCGGGCAATTGTTTCGTCGCTGCGGCGCGTGACGACACATTGCTGCGGCTCAGGCGCGCTCGCTGGCGGGCGAGAACAGATAGCCGCCGCCGCGGATGGTCCGGATCACCGCCGGCTTGGTGGGATCGGGCTCGATCTTGCGCCGGATCCGCATGATCCGCAGGTCGACCGCGCGGTCGAACGCCTCGCTGTCGCGCGCATTGGCGAGTTCGAGCAGCCGTTCGCGCGACAGCACCCGCTTCGGATTGGCGGCGAACACCTTGAGCAGGCCGAACTCGGACGCGGTCAGCGGATGTTCGTTGCCTTCGTCGTCGCGCAGCGCCTGGGCCTCCAGATCGAGCCATTTGGTGCCGAACCGCACCAGTTGCTGATCCTTGGCCGGCTTTGCCGCCGTTTCGCCCTGGCCGGCAGCAACCGCGGCCGGTTTGGCCGGCGCGCTTCGCCGCAGCACCGAACGGATTCGCGCCATCAATTCGCGCAACTCGCACGGCTTGGCGATGTAATCGTCGGCGCCGAGCTCGAGGCCGACCACGCGGTCGATCGGGCTCGCGGTGGCGGTGAGCATGATCACCGGCACGTTGGTGCGGGCTTTCAGGTCGCGGATGATCGACAGCCCGTCCTCCTCCGGCATGTTGAGGTCGAGCACCACGAGGTCCGGCGTCCCGGAATCGATCGCGCTGCGCAGGCTCTTGCCGCCGTCGCACAGCGTCACCGCGAAGCCGTGCATCTTCAGATAGTCGCCGACCATCTCGCGGGCCGGCGCCTCGTCGTCGACGACGATGATGTGGGGGCTCTGGCTCATGCCGGGTTCGACGCGGGAAGGGTGATGGAAAACGTCGCGCCCTGGCCGGGACCGGCGCTCTCGGCGCCGACATTGCCGCCATGCATGTCGACGATCTTCTTGACGATCGACAGCCCGAGGCCGGTCGAGCTTTCGCCGCCGGTCGGCTTGGCCGACAGCCGCTGGAAACGCCCGAACAATCGACCGAGGTCCTCCGGCGACAGCCCCGCGCCTTCGTCGATGATGCGGATCATGATGTCGTCACCCTCGCGATCGACCCGCAGCGCGATTCTGCCGCCGATCGGGCTGTATTTGATGGCGTTGCTGACGAGGTTGTCGATCGCCTCGCGCATGCGGTCGGAATCGCACAGCGAGACCTGGCTCGCCGGGATCGTGACGGCGATGTCCTGCTGCTTGTTCAGCGCCAGCGGGCGATTGGCCTCCGCGACCTCGCCGACGAGCGCGGCGAGGTCGACCGGCTCGCGGCGGATGGTGATGTCGAACGCGTCCGCCATCGCATCCGAGATCAGGTGATCCACCATCGAGGTCAGCCGCCGCGTGGCGTCGCGGATGTGATCGACCTGCGCGGTGATGCTCTCGTGCGAGGCGCTGGCGCCGATCAGTTCGGTCAGCATCTCGGTGCGGCCGAGGATCACGCCGAGCGGATTTTTCAGGTCGTGCGCGACGGTGCCGAGAATCTCGTTCTTGAAGGCGTTGGCGCGCTGCAGCCGCAGCCATTGCGCGGACAGCCTGCGATTGGCCTGGGTCAGCGCGCGGGTGCGCTGGACCACGCGGTCCTCGAGCTGCGAATTGGCCTCGTTGAGCTGCTGGTACAGGATCACATTGTCGAACGCGATCGACAGCCGGCTGCCGAAAATCTCGACCAGCGAACGGTCGGTGTCGGAGAGCTGCCGCTCGGCCTGCAGCAGCACCACCACCTCGCGGCCGCTGCCGGTGCGCATATAGAGTACGGTGCGGTGGTCGGCGAAATCGTGCTTGCGGCCGCGGAATGCGGCCTCGACCATTTCGCGCAAATCGGCGTCCAGCGCGGTCGATCCGGTGCTGCCGATGAAGCGGCTGTAGCAGCCGGAGCCGGCGAGCACCGAGAAATCGTCGCCGACCACGCCGCCGTCGCGCAGCACCAGGATGCCGGCGCAATCGACGTTGAGCAGCGACGCGATCTGCGTCAGCACCCCCTCCGCGAGCCGCTGCATCGACTTGAAGTCGTACAGCGTGGAGGCGGCGTCGATGATGATCTCGAGGCCGCGGCGGGTCTGCACCATGCGCTCGAGCTGCTGGTAGCTGCGCAGCGCGGCGGTCAGCGACGTGAACAGCTTGTCGGCGGTGAGCTCGGTCTTGGCCTTGTAGTCGTTGATGTCGTAGTCGACGATCACGCGCCGCTCCGGCGCCTGCCCCGGCTGCCCGGTGCGCAGGATGATGCGGACGGTCTCGTTCTTGATCTCGTGACGGATGAACTCGACGAGGTCGAGGCCCGCCGCGTCGGTCTCCATGATGACGTCGAGCAGCACCGCGGCGATGTCCGGATGCTGACGCATCAGCACGCGGCCTTCCGCCGCCGAATAGGCCGACAGGATTTCCAGCGTCTGGCCGTTGAGATTGTAGTCGCTGAGCGCGAACCGCGTGCCGTCATGGACGGCATGATCGTCGTCGATCACGGCGACTTTCCACTTCCGCGCGGTCGACTCCTCCGGGGCGGGCCCGGAATCTTCGATCAGTTGGAGGATATCGTCCTGGTCGGCCATTGAAGGTTTCCGTCGATTGCAGGCTCGGCGCCGGTGGCGGTGCGCGGCATGATAATGCGAAAGGTCGTCCCTTGTCCCAGCCTGGATTCCAGCATCATGCGGCCGCCGAGCTGCTGGGTGACGAGGTTATACACGATGTGCAGCCCCAGTCCGGTGCCGCCTTCGTTGCGCCGCGTGGTGAAGAACGGATCGAACGCCTGGCGCTGCACGTCGGGCGTCATGCCGGCGCCGTTGTCGGTGAAGATGATCTCGATATCATCGCCGCGCGGCCGCGCGGTAATCGAGATCGCGCCGGCGCGGCCGTCGGGAAAGGCGTGGTTGGCGGCGTTGAGGAACAGGTTGGTGAGGATCTGGCCGTAGGAGCCCGGATAGCCGTCGATCACCAGGCCCTCCGGCACGTCGACGTTGAGGCTGATCGGCGCGCGCTTCAGCACCGGGCGAAGGCTGGCGATGATCTGGTCGGTCGATTCATGCAGGCTGAACTGCCGCCGCTCGGCGTGCGAGCGGTCGACCGCGACCTGCTTGAACGACTGGATCAGCTCGGCGGCGCGCTGCAGATTGCCGACCAGTTGCTGCGCGGCGTCGCGCGCGCTGCGGACGAATTCCTCGAGCTGCGAGCGGCGCAGCGGCGCATCGGAACGAAGCTCGGTCTCGAACATCGAGGATTTGCGCGCGAAGCTCGAGGCCACCGTGAGGCTGATGCCGACCGGGTTGTTGACCTCGTGCGCGACGCCGGCGACGAGGCCGCCGAGTGCCGCGAGCCGCTCGGCGTCGATCAGGTTCTGCTGCGCGGCGTTGAGTTCGAGCAGCGCGCCCTCCGCCTTCTCCTTGGATGCGCGAAGGTCGTCCTCGGCCTTGCGCTTGTCGATCGCGTTTTCGCGGAACACCTCGACCGCGCGGGCCATCTCGCCGATCTCGTCGCGCGCGCCGGTGCCGGCGACGCGGCGGCCGTAGTCGCCAGTGGTGATGGCGTGCATCGCCGCGAGGATCTGCTGCAGCGGCAGCCGGATGCTGAGCGCGATCACGGTGCCGGCGGCCAGGATCACGCCGATGAAGATGGTCGCGATCGACAGCACCCGGCGGGAGATTTCGTCAAGCGTGCGGTCGAAGGTCGCCTGCGCGCGCTGCTCGCGCTCGCGCATCTTGACCGAGAGCCCGTCGATCGCGCCGATCGTCGCGGCCTGGCTGGCGTCGATCGCGTTGCGCAACAGATCGGTGCGGGTCGCGAGCAGGTCCGACAGCTTGGCGAGCCCGTCGCGCAGCGCGTCGGTGCGCAGCTTCAGGCGATCCAGCGACATGCGCTGCAGCTCGTTGTCGGCGAGGCCGGACATTTCCGGGATGGTCGCATCGATGGTCTCGGTGTTCTTGCGCGCGTCCTCGGCGGCCGAGGTCGACAGCGACAGGTAGTAGGAATTGGCGGCGACCAGCATCGCGGTGAAGGCCTCGCGCGAGCGGCCGAGCGGCGGCCAGATCTGCGCCTCGCGCCGCCCGGTCGCGCCCTCGATCACAGAATAGAGCCCGGCCATCTCGCGCGCGGGTCCGAGCACCTCGCCGTCATAGGTGTTCTTGATGGTGGCCTGCAGCGCGCGCAGGTCGCCGAAGCCGTTGAGAAAGCGTTCGGTGACGCGCTCCAGTTGCTCGACCGAGCCCGCCAGCATCGGATCGTTCGACGCGCGGCTGGTCAGCGTACCGAGCACCGCTTCGCGCAGCAGCAGGATCTCGGCGAACAGTTCGGGGCTCGGCTGATTGATGTAGCGATGGATCAGGTTCTGCAGCCGGCTGGTCTCGCTTTCGAGCAGCGCCAGGATCTTGTCGGATTCGCGCACCTGCCGGACGTCGTCCCACGCGGTGCTGAGCGTCTGCGACCCGCTCCAGATCAGCGCCGCCAGCGCCATCACCACGGCGGAATTCAGCGCCGCGATCGACAGGATGCGCCAGCGGATCGGGACCGCGCGCACCAGCCCGACCAGACCGCCGCGCCCGCTCTCCGTCTGCGCGGCGGGATCGGATGCGTCCTGTGATGGGATCACCGGGTCCAATGCATTCAACCTCGAGGACGCGCATGCGGCCGCCGCCGGCCGATCGGCGGTCGGACTCCCAGATACAGCGAACTCAGCGTGGCTTCAAACGCCTTCTGCCGATCGCGCCCGACGCGCGGAACCCGCGGCGGCGCGATCCGCGCGGTTTTTCGCCGACTGGACAGCGGCAAGTTCGATCTCCTAAGGTTGCGCCGAATTCGCATCAGGCTTGTCGCTGATCCAATATATCGGCGCCGGAAATGCCTATCGGGAGCGATCGGCGGCGTGATGATTGCCGGAAAAGCTGTGAGGTGGGGCGCGCTGCTCGTCGCTTTGGCCGCGACCCCGGCGCATGCGGCGACCGACATCGCGTGGTGGCACGCAATGTCCGGCGAACTCGGCCGGCAGCTCGAGCGGCTCGCCTCCGGTTTCAACGCCTCGCAATCCGATTACCGGGTGGTGCCGACCTACAAGGGCAACTACACCGAGACCGTGACGGCGTCGATCTTCGCGTCGCGCTCGCATACCCAGCCCGCGATCGTGCAGGTCAACGAGATCGCCACCGCGACGATGATGGCGGCCAAGGGCGCGGTCTATCCGGTGTTCGAGCTGATGCGCGACGAGGCCGAGACGTTCTCGCCGGATGCCTATCTGCCCGCGGTCACCGGCTACTACACCGACATCGCCGGCAACATGCTGTCGTTTCCGTTCAACTCCTCGACGCCGATCCTGTACTACAACAAGACGCTGTTTCGCGCCGCGGGGCTCGATCCCGACAGGCCGCCGAAGACCTGGCCCGAACTCGGCGCCGCGGCGAGGCGGCTGATGTCCGCGGGCGCGATCTGCGGCTTCACCACCGCCTGGCCGTCATGGGTCAATGTCGAGAACCTGTCGGCGTATCACGACATGCCGATCGCGACCCGCTCCAACGGGCTCGGCGGGCTCGACGCGCGGTTGACCTTCAACAATCCGCTGGTGGTCCGCCATGTCGCGCAGCTCGCCGAGTGGCAGGCCGGCAAGGTCTTCGACTACAGCGGCCGGGCGACCGCGGCCGAACCGCGTTTCCAGAATGGCGAATGCGGCATCTTCATCGGTTCCTCGGCGACCCGCGCCGACATCATCGCCCGTTCGAAATTCGAGGTCGGCTACGGGCTGATGCCGTATTGGCCGGACATCGCCGGCGCGCCGCAGAACACCATCATCGGCGGCGCCACGCTCTGGGTGCTGCGCGGCCGCCCGAACGCGGAGTACAAGGGGGTGGCGAAGTTCTTCGCCTATCTGTCGCGCCCGGACATCCAGGCCGCCTGGCACCAGAATACCGGCTATCTGCCGATTACGCGGGCGGCCTATGATCTCACGCGCGCGCAGGGTTTCTACGATCGCAATCCGGGCACGTCGATCTCGATCGAGCAGATCACGCTGAAGCCGCCGACCGAGAGTTCCAAGGGCCTGCGGCTCGGCTCCTTCGTGCTGATCCGCGATGTGATCGACGACGAGCTGGAGCAGGCCTTCAGCGGCAAAAAGACCGCACAGGCGGCGATGGACGAGGCGGTCGAACGCGGCAACCGGCTGTTGCGGCAGTTCGAGCGCACCAGTCCGTGACGGGGACACGCGTCGGCAACGGCGGCGGGCGCGGCATTGTTGTCAGAATGGCGCCGGGGACGGCGAGGGGAACGCGAAACGTGGACGACAAGCGACAATATCCGCGGACCGACGTCGAGGATCAGGCGTATGTGTCGTTCGGCGGCACCAGCCTCGGCTGCACGATCCGCAACATCTCGGAGGAGGGCGCCGCGATCGATGTCGAGAACGCGTCCTATCTCCCGGAGCGGTTCCTGCTGGTGATGGAGCCCGATCACGAGGTCAGGAACTGCCGCATGGTCTGGATCAAGCAGAACCGGATCGGCGTGCAGTTCGAGTCCTGATGGCGGCCAGGCCACGGCCGCGCGCGGGGCTCGCTCGATGTCCCTGCAGGCTTCTACGGCAAGGAAACGACCGGGAATGGCCGCGCCGGGGGCCGGTCGTGACCAAAGCCGGGTCCTGCAAAATCGCCGCAGGCAGAACCTGAACTATAATTCTTGCCTTCGGCGGGACTCGCACTAAAGTACCCGTCGACTGGACGAGGATGGCCCAGGCGATGCCGATAGGGTCCGATGCGGTCAGGCTGAATCAGAGCGCTGGAGTTCGTCGTCCCTCCCCGGCGAGGGGGGAGGCGACGCAGAACATTTTTGCATCGTTTCAACGAATGGATAAATTCCGGGTTTCGTCTCGTTACGACAACCCGTCCCGCACAGCACAACAGGGCTCGGCCGGCCTCCGCCGCCGCTGATCCAGGGGAGAGCCACCGATGTCCGCATTCCGCCGTCCGCCGCTGATCACGCGCCGCAGCCTGCTGTCGGGAGCGGCCGGCGCGGCCACGCTCGCGGTGGCCGCTCCGCTGCGCACCCCGGCGATCGCGCAGGCCGCGCCGCTGAAGGTCGGCCTGATGCTGCCTTACACCGGCACCTACGCCAAGCTCGGCCAATTCATCGACGACGGCCTGCGGCTCTATGTCGAGCAGAAGGGCGGCAAGCTCGGCGGCCGTGAGATTTCGTTCGTCCAGGTCGACGACGAATCCAAGCCGGAAGCGGCCACCGACAACATGAACCGGCTGGTCGGGCGCGAAAAGGTCGACGTCGTGGTCGGCACCGTGCATTCCGGCGTCGCGATGGCGATGGTCAAGGTCGCGCGCGACAGCAACACCATGCTGATCATCCCCAATGCCGGCGCCAACGACGCCACCGGGCCGGCCTGCGCGCCGAACATTTTCCGCACCTCGTTCTCGAACTGGCAGACCACCTACCCGATGGGCAAGGTGATGGCCGATGCCGGGATCAAGAATGTCGTGACCATCACCTGGCGCTACACCGCCGGCGCGGAAATGGTCGGCGCCTTCGCAGAGAACTACACCAAGCTCGGCGGCAAAGTGATGGAAGACCTGACGGTGCCGTTCCCCGAGGTCGAATTCCAGGCGCTGATCACGCGGATCGCGACGCTGAAGCCGGATGCGGTGTTCTCGTTCTTCGCGGGCGGCGGTGCGGTGAAGTTCGTCAAGGATTACGCAGCGGCCGGGCTCAACAAGACGATTCCGCTGTACGGCGCGGGGTTTCTCACCGATGGCACCATCGAGGCGCAGGGCGAGGCCGCCAACGGCATCAAGACCACGCTGCATTACGCCGACAATCTCGACAATCCCGCCAACGTCGCATTCCTGAAGGCGTTCAAGGCCAAGACCGGCAAGGACGGCGACATCTATGCGGTGCAGGGCTACGACGGCGCCGCGCTGCTCGATATCGGTCTCACCGCGGTCGGCGGCGACTTCACCGCGCGCGACAAGATGATCGCGGCGATGGCCGCGGCCAAGATCGATTCGCCGCGCGGGCCGCTGAGCTTCAACAAGGCGCATAATCCGGTGCAGAACATCTATCTGCGCGAGGTGCGCAACGGCCGCAACGAGTTCGTCTCGGTCGCGCAGGCCGCGGTGGACGATCCCGCGCGCGGCTGCAAGCTGGTGTGAGGCTGCTTCGTCATTCCGGGGCGAGCGGCTGGGCATCGGGCGTTTATTCATTGCCGTCGCCCTTCGAGGCGCGCAAGAAAGAGCGCGCACCTCAGGGTGACGGCCACGGGACGGCGTCATCCTGAGGTGCGAAGCCGGCCACGCGACGTCTTTGTCGCGTGACCGGCGAGCCTCGAAGGATGATTGTAGAGGCACGATTTGGTAGCGTGGTATCGCCGCCGGTTGCGATGGTGGATTTCGATGGACCTCATCACCTTCGGCGTTCAACTCCTGAATGCCGTCCAATACGGAATGGTGCTGTTCCTGGTCGCCAGCGGGCTGACGCTGGTGTTCGGCATTCTCGGCGTCATCAATCTGGCGCATGGCGCGTTCTACATGC
>CAXUBE010000047.1:0-13044 GCA_964249215.1 uncultured Rhodopseudomonas sp.
GTTAAGATCTGCGGATCACGGCGACATAATCTAAGAGCTGGCGGCGCGCGCCGGGTCGCGGCCGCGAACCGAGGTCACGCTGTCGCACAGCTACTTCTGCGTCGCGGACAAGCCCGCGCGCTACGTGATAGCCATCGTGCCGCCAGAATGACGATGCGCCGCTCTGGCGGGCATCGGCAGCCTGAAAATGCGACGCCGCTCAGTAGCGGTAGTGATCCGCCTTGAAGGGGCCTTCCGGCTTCACGCCGATATAGTCGGCCTGGTCGGGGCGCAGTTCGGTCAGCTTTACGCCGATCTTGGCCAGATGCAGACGGGCGACCTTCTCGTCGAGCGACTTCGGCAGCACGTAGACCTTCTTCTCGTACTTGCCGTCGTTGTTGTTGGCGAACAACTCGATCTGCGCCAGCGTCTGGTTGGTGAACGACGCCGACATAACGAACGACGGATGCCCCATGGCGTTGCCGAGATTCACGAGGCGGCCTTCCGACAGCAGGATGATGCGATGATTGTCCGGAAAGGTGATCTCGTCGACCTGCGGCTTGATGTTGTCCCACTTCAGGTTCTTCAGATGCGCGATCTGAATCTCGTTGTCGAAATGACCGATGTTGCAGACGATGGCGCGATCCTTCATCGCGCGCATGTGCTCGATGGTGATGATGTCCTTGTTGCCGGTGGCGGTGACGAAGATGTCGGCGCGGGGTGCTGCGTCTTCCATGGTGACGACCTCGTAGCCTTCCATCGCCGCCTGCAGCGCGCAGATCGGATCGACTTCGGAGACCATCACGCGGCAGCCGGCCTGGCGCAGCGAGGCGGCCGAGCCCTTGCCGACGTCGCCGAAGCCCGCGACCATCGCGACCTTGCCGGCCATCATCACGTCGGTGCCGCGGCGGATGCCGTCGACCAGCGATTCGCGGCAGCCGTAGAGATTGTCGAATTTCGACTTGGTGACGCTGTCGTTGACGTTGATGGCCGGGAACAGCAGCGTGCCGGCCTTCTGCATCTCGTACAGCCTATGCACGCCGGTGGTGGTCTCCTCCGACACGCCCTTGATGGTGTTGGCGATCTCCGCGAAGTAGCCCTTCGGCTTCTCGTTCAGCAGCTTCTTGATCAGCGCGTAGAACACTTCCTCTTCCTCGGACTGCGGCTTCTCCAGGAACGCGGTATCGCCGCTCTCGGCCCGCACGCCGTTATGCACCAGCATGGTGGCATCGCCGCCGTCGTCGAGGATCATGTTCGGCGTCAGAATTTCACCCTGCTTTGCGCCATGCCAGTCGAATAGCTTTGCGGTGTAGTCCCAGTATTCGACCAGGCTCTCGCCCTTGCGCGCGAACACCGGAATGCCGGCAGCAGCGATCGCGGCCGCGGCGTGATCCTGCGTCGAATAGATGTTGCAGGACACCCAGCGGATGTCGGCGCCGAGCGCCGCCAGCGTCTCGATCAGCACCGCGGTCTGGATCGTCATGTGCAGCGAGCCGGCGATCCGCGCGCCCTTCAACGGTTGTTTCGGGCCGTATTCCTCGCGCGTCGCCATCAGGCCGGGCATCTCGGTCTCGGCCATCGAGATTTCCTTGCGGCCGAAAGCGGCAAGCGAGATGTCGGCGACGACGTAGTCGGTGAAGGCGGCCTTCTTGGCGGTAGCGGTCATGTTGATGTTCCTGAAGTCTATGAATTAATCTGCGTGAGCGCCGTCATCCTGAGGTGCGCGCGCTCTTTATTGCGCGCGCCTCGAAGGATGCGGCCTGCACCCCTCTCCGCCGTCCTTCGAGGCTCGCCGAAGGCGGCTCGCACCTCAGGATGACGGCCTTCTGCTCATTCACATCGCGCGCTTGAGCGCGTCGGCGAGGTCGGTCTTTTCCCAGGAGAAGCCGCCATCGGCGTCCGGGGTGCGGCCGAAATGGCCATAAGAGGAGGTGCGCGCGTAGATCGGCTTGTTGAGATCGAGATGCTTGCGGATGCCGCGCGGCGTCAAGTCCATCGCTTCGCTGACGGCGCGCTCGAGCTCGGATTCGGAGACATTTCCGGTGCCATGGGTGTCGATGTAGATCGACAGCGGCCGCGCCACGCCGATCGCGTAGGAAAGCTGCAGCGTGCAGCGGTCGGCATAGCCGGCGGCGACGATGTTCTTGGCCACGTAGCGCGCGGCGTAGGCCGCCGAACGGTCCACCTTGGTCGGGTCCTTGCCGGAGAACGCGCCGCCGCCATGCGGGGCCGCGCCGCCGTAGGTATCGACGATGATCTTGCGGCCGGTCAGGCCGGCGTCGCCGTCCGGGCCGCCGATGAAGAACTTGCCGGTCGGGTTGACATGCCACACCGTCTTGTCGCTGATCCAGCCCTCGGGCAGCGCCTGGCGCACATAGGGCTCGACGCAGTCGCGGACCTGGTTGGAAGACATGTCCTCGACCAGATGCTGGTGCGAGACCACGATCTCGCGCACGCCGACCGGCTTGCCGCCTTCGTATTGCACGGTGACCTGGCTCTTGGAGTCGGGGCCGAGCACCTTCTCCTTGCCGGAATGCCGCGCCTCCGAGATCAGCCGCAAAATCTTGTGCGCATAGAAGATCGGCGCCGGCATCAGGTCGGAGGTCTCGTTGGTGGCGTAGCCGAACATGATGCCCTGGTCGCCGGCGCCCTCTTCCTTGTTGGTGCCGGGCTGCAGCGCGTCGACGCCCTGCGCGATGTCGGCCGATTGCGGGTGCAGCAGGATGTCGATGTCGGCGGTCTTCCAGTGGAAGCCGTCCTGTTCGTAGCCGATATCCTTGATGGCCTCGCGCACCACGTGCTCGATATGATCCTTGGTGACGGTCGAAGGACCGCGGGTCTCGCCGGCGATCACCACCTTGTTGGTGGTGGCAAGCGTTTCGCAGGCGGCGCGGATCGCCCACGGATCGATGCCGGCTTTCGGACCCTCGCGGAAAAACAGATCGACGATCTCGTCCGAGATGCGGTCGCAGACCTTGTCCGGATGACCTTCGGACACCGACTCGCTCGTGAACATGTAAGACCCGCGCATTACCAACCCCTTCCCGCCGATCATCGGCGGCTATGTCCTGATCTGTCCTTGATTGTCAGTCGCGACGGCGCGAGATGACGTAGGATTCGTCGTTAAACCAAAGCCCGCTGTGCTTGCGGAGCACTTCCCTGGTGGCGTCGAGATAGTGCCCGCCCTGAGTCATTTCGGTCAGGCGGTCATCCTCGATTTGCGCGACATACACCGCCGCGTTCCAGGCCGCAAATGCCGTCGAGGTGCCGATCGGCCCGGTCACCTCGTTGGGCAGCGCTTCCATATCATAACGGAAGATCGAACGGCTATCGGCATAGGTGTTAAAATTGAGGTCCCGGCCGGCCGAGCCCAGCTCATATTTCACCGCGCGCAGCAGGTCCTGGCGGGTCACCGCGAAAGGATTTTCCTGCGGCCAGACCGCCTGGACAATCTCCAGCCCCGGATCGTGCCCGTAGGAGTGGATTCCGATCAATCGGCCGCCGGCCCGCAGCGCGCGCGCCAGCGGCGCGATGATGCGCTTGGCGCGGAAATTCACCGACGATTTCGTGCGATACGGCTGCGAGGCGATGATCAGATCGAAATTCGCCTCGGTCCGGCCGGCGCGCGGCACCACTTTATCGAGCAGGAAGCGATGATCCTCGCGGTAGATCACGATCGCCACCGGGCGCTCATAGACCGGCATGCCGGAGGCGGGGCTGACGCTGGCCCGCCAATTGTCCTCGAGAAAACGTCCCAATTGGGCGATTTGGGCCTCGAACTCGCCGGACGACGCGCCGCGCAGCACCACTTCATGCCAGATCATGCTTGCCGCGGCGGCAGGCGAGGCCGGCGTTAGCCACGGCGCCTCGGCGTAATACATGTTGGTCAGCACGAACACCGTCGCCGGATGCTCGAACAGCCGGTCCGGCACCTTGTCCAGCGTCAGCCGGACGTCCTCGAGGCTGAGCTCCTTGCCCGCCACATAGAACGGCATGTGCGGGAATTTGCCGTGCATCGCCCGCAGCACCCGCGCCAGCACGGTGCCGTCGCCGACCCCGGCATCGAACAGCCGCAACGCCGGCGGGCGGGGATGGATGCTGCTCAGTTCCAACACCACGCGGTCGGCGATCACGCGCTTTTCGCTGCAGGTGTGGACGAACAACAGATACTTCTGGCGGTTTTCGAAGAACCGGAAGTTATGCCGCGGATCGCGCCGCTCCGGCGGCACCACAAGGCCGCGCGGCGGTGCTGCGACGCCCATTCCCGCCGTCAGGAAGGCCTGGATGCGCTCCAGCGTGTCGACGGTGATCCGCTTGCCCTCGCGCAGCCGGTGCACCAGCTTGCCGTCGTTGACGGCACGCCGGCCGAACGTCGTCTCGGCCATCGCCGCCTGGCGGCAGAAGTCGGCGATCTGGCTGAGAAGCTGGTCGTTTTTCATCGATCGATGCAGGGCGATGAGCAGTTGACACGGCTGCCTAACACCTTCCGCCCGGCAATGAAACGCCGCAAAGCGCTGCCTCGTCAGGGCAAAGCCGATCTGCTAAGAGGCCTGCGCGTCTAGCGCCGCACGTAACCAACGACAGGTATGTCATGCGAATTGCCATGATAGGCACCGGCTATGTCGGCCTGGTGTCGGGGGCGTGCTTTGCCGATTTCGGTCATCACGTCGTCTGCGTCGACAATGACGCCGGCAAGATCGCGGCGCTGAAGCGCAGTGAGATTCCGATCTTCGAGCCCGGTCTCGACGACCTCGTCGACGCGAATGTCGAAGCAGGGCGCCTCGCCTTCACCACCGATCTCGCGCCATCGGTGAACGAAGCCGACGCGGTGTTCATCGCGGTCGGCACGCCCTCGCGGCGCGGCGACGGCCACGCGGACCTGAGCTATGTGCATGCCGCCGCGCGCGAAATCGCCGCGGCGCTGACCGGCTTCACCGTGGTGGTCACCAAATCGACCGTTCCGGTCGGCACCGGCGACGAGGTCGAGCGGCTGATCCGCGAGACCAATCCGTCGGCGGATGTCGCGGTGGCCTCCAATCCGGAATTCTTGCGCGAAGGTGCCGCGATCCGCGACTTCAAATTCCCGGACCGCATCGTGATCGGCACCTCGGACCCGCGCGCGCGCAAGCTGCTCGGCGACGTCTATCGTCCGCTGTCGCTCAACAAGGGCCCGGTGATGTACACCGAACGGCGCACCGCGGAACTGATCAAATACGCCGCCAACGCCTTTCTCGCGACCAAGGTCACCTTCATCAACGAGATGGCGGACCTGGCGGAAAAAGTCGGCGCCGACGTGCAGGAAGTTGCGCGCGGCATCGGCATGGACAACCGCATCGGCTCGAAATTCCTGAATGCCGGGCCTGGTTTCGGCGGCTCGTGCTTTCCCAAGGATACGCGGGCGCTGGTGAAGATCGCGCTCGACCATGACGTGCCGCTGCGCATCGTCGAGGCGGTGCTCGCCGTCAACGACAATCGCAAGCGCGCGATGGCGCGCAAGGTTTCGCATGCGCTTGGCGGCCAACTGCGCGGCAAGACGATCGCCGTGCTCGGCCTCACCTTCAAGCCCGATACCGACGACATGCGCGAGGCGCCGTCGATCCCGCTGATCACCGGACTACTCGATTTCGGCGCGAAGGTACGCGCGTTCGACCCGGTCGGCATGGAGCAGGCGCGCCACGAACTACCCGACATCGTTTACTGCGACAATGCGTACGCTTGCGCCGAAGGCGCCGACGCACTTGTAATCGTGACAGAATGGGTGCAATTTCGCGCGCTTGATCTGCCGCGGCTGAAAAATGCAATGAAGCAAGCGGTCATGATCGATCTGCGCAACGTCTACCGGCCCGAGGACATGGCGGAGCACGGTTTTCGCTACGAAAGCATCGGCCGCGGTGTCCGATAGGATGAACTCGCATCGGACCGGCGACCGCACGGATGACATCACCTACCACGACCTCGAGGGTCTCCGCCGAACGACCACCACAATTCCCGCGTAGTCTCTCGCCTCCTCCAAACGGGCAATTTCTTTGCGTATCTTGGCAATACATGCCGGCATCCATGATGCATCGGCGGCCGCCTTCGACGATTACGAATTGCTCGCGGCGGCCTCCGAGGAACGCTTCACCCGCGTCAAGGGCCAGGGCGGAACGCTGCCGTGGCTCGCGATCGATGAGGTATTGCTCGTTGCGGGCTGGCGGCGCAACGAGGTGGACGCGATCGCGACGACGCGCGGCGAATATCCGACACACTACCAGAAATTCCCGCTATGGCGCGATCTGCGTTATACCGTGCAGCGCTGGCGCGGCCGCGAACGGCGGTATCGCGATCTCGCCGTGCGGTGTCACCTCTCGGGCACCGTCGATACCCGCAGCCTGTTTCGTTCGGCGGAATTTCTGAGAGACAACGGCTTCCGAGGCGATACGCAATTCCACTTTGTCAATCATCACGAAGCGCATGCGCTCGCCGCGCTGTTCTACACCGATTGGGACGATGCGCTGATCTACACGTCCGACGGCGTCGGCGACAATGTCAGCTACGCGATGCGCAGCCTGCGTGACGGCAAGCTCGCGTGCCATTACGGCGACGACCGCTGGCTGACCAGGAAAGTCAATTTTTCGGGCCTGGCCTCCGCTTATGGCTACGCCACCGTCGCCTGCGGTTTCCGCATGCTGCGCCACGAAGGCAAGCTGACCGGCCTCGCCGCCTATGGCGCGCCGGATATCGCCGGCGAGATGGCTGCCTGCTACCGGTTCAACGACACCGACGGACAGATCGAATCCGGTTTCCGCAGTTGGGATGACATCGACCGCAAATTTCGCGAAATCTGCGACGGCCATTCGCGCGAAACCATCGCCGCCTCGATCCAGAAAGTAACCGAGGACCTGACGGTACGGTCGGTACGCTGGTGGCTTGAGCGCACCGGCGCGCGGCATCTGGCGCTTGCCGGCGGACTGTTCGCCAATGTGCGGCTGAACCGGCTGCTCGCCGAAACGCTACCGCTCGACGAAGTGTTCGTATTTCCGGCGATGGGCGACGACGGCCTTCCGGTCGGCGCGGCGCTCGGCGTATTGCTCGCACGCGACGGCACGCAATCATGGCTCGGCCGGCGACGCCGGCTCGACGACGTCTATCTCGGCCGCGATTTCGGCGGGCGGATCGACGAGGCGCTGAACGGCGCCGCCGCCCGGCTGCAAGGCGATCCGGTGGAAGTAGCGGTCGGCTTGCTGCGCGCCGGCAAGGCAGGCGCGATCTACGCTGGACGAATGGAGTTCGGCCCGCGCGCTTTGGGAGCGCGCTCGATCATCGCCAGCCCGCACGACCACGCCATCAACGACACGCTCAATCAACGGCTCGACCGCTCCGAATTCATGCCGTTTGCGCCGTTCGTCTTGGAAGAAGACGCCGAAAGGATTTTCGAGATCACCGACGTGAACCGCTACGCGGCGCGATTCATGACCATCACCTGCGCGGTGAGGCCTGAATGGCGCGAGCGCATCGCCGCGGTCGTGCATGTCGACGGCACGGCACGGCCGCAGATCGTGCAAGAGCGGTCGAATCCGCTATTTGCCGCGATCCTGCGCCGTTTCCGCGACGCGACCGGCATTCCGGTGCTGATCAACACCAGCTTCAACGTGCACGAGGAGCCGATCGTCAATCGGCCGGAGGAATGCCGTCAGGCCCTGCGCGACAAACGGATCGATTTCGTGGTGACGAAAAACGCCGTCTACACCGGCTAAGTCGCCTGCGATTCGTTGCGGCAAACCTGTGACGGCTTGCGGCAATCCTGTGACAGATAGGCGAGCAGTTTCATCTCGCGGCGGCCGCGAGTCACGGTGTCGAGCACCAGTCCGGACGACGCGGCGAGCACCGCGACGATCATCATCCCCATCGAGAGCACCGCGGTGGGCAGCCGGGGAACCAGTCCGGTCTCCCAAAACGTGACGACGACGGGGATTGCGATCCCCATCGACAGCAGCGCCAGCACCAGCGCGGCGACGCCGAAGAAGCGCAGCGGCTTCTCGGAGCGGTACAGCTTCAGGATGGTACCGAGAATCCGGAATCCGTCGCGCCAGGTGTGAAGCTTGCTGACCGAACCCTGCCGCCGCTCGAAATACGGCGTCGCGATCTCGGCGACCGGCATCGCCATTTCCAGCGCGTGGACGCTGAGCTCGGTCTCGATCTCGAATCCATCCGACAGCACCGGAAAGGTTTTGACGAAGCGGCGCGAGAACACGCGATACCCCGACAGAATATCCTTGAACGCCTGGCCGAACACCGCGGAAAGAAACCCGGTGAGTAGTTTGTTGCCGGTGCGGTGGCCGACGCGCCAGGCGCCCTGCGCCTGATCGACGCGGGAACCGACCACCATGTCGAGGTGATCGTCGATCAGGGCGGCGATCATCCGCGGCGCGCTCGCCGCGTCGTAGGTCGCGTCGCCGTCGACCAGCAGATAGATGTCGGCGTCGACGTCGGCGAACATCCGCCGCACCACATGCCCCTTGCCCCGGCGGCGCACGCTGCGGACCCGCGCGCCGGCATCGCGCGCGACGGCGACGGTGCGGTCCGACGAATTGTTGTCGTAGACGTAGATCGCCGCGTCGGGCAGCACGTCGCGGAAGTCGGCGACCACGGTCGCGACCGCGGCTTCCTCGTTGTAGCAGGGGATCAGCACCGCCACGCGCGGCTGCGCCGTCGCGGCCACAGGAAATTCGCGCGCCGCGAATTGCGCGAGCGCCCGTGCCATCTCGCCGAGATCGCCGCGCGACGGAGCTGTGACGAGAGGCGCGGCGGTCAAGCGGCGTTCCTTAACGAGCGTTAAGCACGATCCAGCCGGCATGACGGCGCCGGTCTCGGAAACATCAGGCCCGATCAGAGCGGGCTTCGTCGCCCGATCATAAGGATGCTTCGCTAATGAACCCTGACCGCGGCGCGCGAAACGGCCGCAAACGCCGCCGCGCTATCCGCCCCAGACCTCCTGCGCGACCTCGACCGCGAGCCGCAGCTTCGCCCATTGCTCGTCATCGGAGAGGAGATTGCCTTCTTCGGTCGAGGCGAAGCCGCATTGCGGCGACACCGCCAACTGCTCGAGCGGTGCGAATTTCGACGCCTCCATCAGGCGCTGCTTGATGTGCGCCTGCTTTTCCAGTTCGCCGACCTTCGACGTGATGACGCCGACCACCACGATCTTGTCGCCCTTCGGCAGGAAGCGCAGCGGCTCGAAGCCGCCGGCGCGATCGGAGTCGTATTCCAGGAAGTAGCCGTCATAGTCGGTGCCCGCGAGCAGCGTCTCGGCCACCGGCTCGTAGCCGCCGGACGCAATCCAGGTCGAGCGGAAATTGCCACGGCAGACATGCGTGGTGATCACCATGTCGGCCGGGCGCTCGGCGATCGCGTAGTTGATGATCCGCGCATAGATCGCCTGCAGATTGTCGGCGTCCTCGCCGCGGTCGCGCACCTTCTGCAGTTCGGCCTCCGAACACAGATACGCCCACACCGTGTCGTCGAGCTGCAAATAGCGGCAGCCGGCGTCGTAGAACGCCTTCACCGCCTTGCGGTAGGTCTTGGCGAGGTCCTCGAAAAACACCTCGATGTCAGGATAGACCTCCTGCGAGATCGCTTTCCTGCCGCCGCGGAAATGCAGCACCGCCGGCGAGGGGATCGTCATCTTCGGCGTCACATGCGCGATGTCGGCGTGCTTCTTCAAGAAGCGAAAGTGGTCGAGCATCGGGTGATCGGCGGGAAAATCGAGCTTGCCGATCACGCGCACCGCGTCGTGGCGGGTCTCGACGCCGGTGAACTGGATTCCGGTGTCGGGATGATACAATTCGCAGCCCGTGAGATGGCTGAGGAAATCGAAGTGCCACCACGAACGGCGGAATTCGCCGTCGGTCGCGAGCTTCAATCCGATCGCGGCCTGCTTGTGCACGATCTTCTCGATCTCGGCGTCTTCGATTTGGCGCAACTCGGCGGCGTCTATCTCGCCTTTTTCGAGCTTGGCGCGCGCGTCCTTGATGCTCTGCGGCCGCAACAGGCTGCCGACTTCGTCGGCGCGAAACGGGGCTTTGGTTCGTTGCATGTCTTACTCCCTGATCAATCGTCTGGTGCCGCCGCCCTTCGAGGCTCGCCATTAAGAATGGCTCGCACCTCAGCGTGACGGCTGGATCGGAAACGTCATCCTGAGGTGAAAAGCCGCTCTCGCGGCGAGCCTCGAAGGACGGGACGCGTTTAAGTCCTCATCAATGCTTCACCCCGCCCGAAACCCCCAGAAGCCGTTCCAGCGTGCCGGGATCGGCTCTCAGGTCCGAACTGAGCGCGTCGTGCGCGATTGCGCCGCGCTCCAATATCACGGCGCGATCGGCGAGGCCGAGCACTTTTTGCGCGTTCTGCTCCACGATGATCGAGCACACCCCGCCGGCCCGCGTGATGGTGCCGAGCGCGGCCAGCAATTCCTCGACGATGATCGGCGCCAGCCCTTCGGTCGGCTCGTCGAGCAGCAGCACCTTCGGATTGAGCGTCAGCGCGCGGCCGATCGCCAGCATCTGCTGCTCGCCGCCGGACAGCTGATTGCCGAAATTGGCTTTGCGTTCTTCGAGCCGCGGAAACATCTCGTAGATCTTCGCTACCGTCCAGTGTCCAGGCTGCGCCACCGCGGTCATGTTCTCTTCCACCGTCAGCGAGCGGAAGATGTTGCGCTCCTGCGGCACCCAGCCGATCCCGGCGCGGGCGCGCTGATCGGGCCGCAGCGCGGTGATGTCCCGGCCGCCGAGCGTGATGCTGCCGCCGAAGCGGCGGGTGACGCCGACGATGGAATTGATCAGCGTGGTCTTGCCGGTGCCGTTGCGGCCGAGCAGCGCCAGCACCTTGCCCTCGGCGAGGCGAAGCGACATCTGCGGCAGCACCACCGCCTCGCCATAGCCGGCGCGCAGATTGTCGATCGCGAGGAGATCAGGCATCGGCGCCCTCGCCGAGATACACCGCCTTGACCCGCGGATCGCGCGCGACATCATCGGGCGCGCCCTCGACCAGCATCGCGCCGGCCACCAGCACCGAGATGCGGTCGGCAAAGGAAAACACCAGGTCCATGTCGTGCTCGATCAGGAGCACGGCGACGTCGCGCGGCAGGTTGGCCACCGCGGAGAGGATGTCATGGCGCTGGCTTTCCGGCACGCCGGCGGCGGGCTCGTCGAGCAGCAGCACGCGCGGTTTGGTAGCAATCGCGACCGCGATCTCCAGCAGCCGCTGCTTGCCGTAGGGCAGAGTGCCGGTCGGCTCGTTCATCACGTCGAGCAGATGGAAGCGCGCGAGGTTTTCCGCGATCTCGTCGTTGACGTCGTCGCGGCTGCCCATCCTGCGCCAGAAATCGCCGCCATGGCCGAGATGTTCGCAGACCGCGAGCCCGACGGTCTCCAGCGGCGTCAGGTCCGCATAGAGCTGGTTGATCTGGAAGGTCCGCGACAGCCCGCGCAGCACGCGTTTGTGCACCGGCAGCGTGGTGATGTCGCTGCCCTCCAGCAGGATGCGCCCGGCATTCGGCTTCAGCACGCCGGTGAGCAGGTTGATCACCGTGGTCTTGCCGGCGCCGTTCGGGCCGATCAGCGCGTGGCGCGCGCCGGCCTCGATGCTGAGCGACAGCTCGCGCGTCACCGCGAGGCCGCCGAATTTCTTGTCGAGGCCGATCGTCTCCAGCGCGAGCGTCATGACGTCTTACTTTCGGAAACATGCGCCGGCGGTGTAGGCCTGCCGAATTGGCGTGCGATCCGGCGCGGCGCCCACAACACCCAGCGCCGCATCCGCTCCCGGCCGACCAGCACGATCACCACCAGCACGAGGCCGATCCAGAACTGCCAGTATTGCGGCGTCAGCGTCGAGAACAGTTCCTGCAGCAGCTTGAACGCCACCGCGCCGATCAGCCCGCCATAGAGATAGCCGGTGCCGCCGATCACCAGCACGAGCAGCAAGTCTGCCGAGCGATCGAACGAGAACACGTCGAGCGAGGCGAGCGCGGTGGTCTGGGTCGACAGCGCGCCGGCGACGCCGGCAAAGAATGCAGCGATGGAATAGATCGCGATCAGCCGGCGGTTGACCGGGATGCCGATCGCCGCCGCGCGCAGCGGATTGTTGCGGATCGCGCGCAGCGACAGGCCGAACGGCGAATGCACGATCCGCCGCGCCAGCAGGAACAGGACGAACAGCACGACCAGGCAATAGATGAAGCCGGCCTTGCCGAACATGTCGAACGCTAACAGGCCGAGGATCGGCTTCATCTCGATGCCCTGCAGGCCGTCGAAGCCGCCCGTGATGTTGGAGAAGCGGTTGGCGAGTTCGCGCAGCAGCAGCGCGATGCCGAGCGTCACCATCAGCCGCGTGAGGTCCGCCCCGCGCATGACCAGAAAGCTGGTGACGAAGCCGAGCAGCATCGCGGCCAGCCCAGCGACCAGCAGCGCCAGCACCGGTTCGCCGACGATGTCGTGCACCGCGAGCAGGCCCGCCGAATAAGCCCCGACGCCGAAGAACGCGGCATGGCCGAGCGAGACGATGCCGGCATAGCCCAGAATCAGATCGAGCGACATCGCAAACAGCGCCAGCCAGGCGATCTCGGTGAGGATCAGATAGCGGTTCGGAAACAGCACGATCGCGGACGCGGCCAGGAGCCAGAACAGGGCCTCGCCCCAATGCCAGCGCGCGCGGGCCATCGCCGACCGGGCAAAAACGGAGTTCGCCGTCATCGCGCCCTCACCGCGCGGCGCTGCGGCCGAACAGGCCGTTCGGGCGCCAGATCAGGATCGCGATCATCATGGTGTAGATCACGAACGCGCCGAGCTTCGGCACGTAGTACTTGCCGGCGACGTCGCCGATACCGAGCAGCAGCGAGGCCAGGAACGGCCCGGTGATGCTGGAGGAGCCGCCGACCGTGACCACGATCAGGAAGTAGATCATGAATTTCAGCGGGAAATACGGATCGAGCCCGAGGATTTCGGCGCCGAGCGCGCCGCCGAGCCCGGCGAGGCCGCAGCCGAACGCGAAGGTCAGCGCGAACACCTGCGGCACGTTGATGCCGAGCCCGCT
>CAXUBE010000048.1:0-12990 GCA_964249215.1 uncultured Rhodopseudomonas sp.
GATCTTCGTAGCCGGCTACACTTCGATCAACGCCGTCGTGAAGGCCGAGTTGTTTCCCACCACCGTCCGCGCGCTCGGCGTCGGGCTGCCCTACGCGATCACGGTCTCGGTGTTCGGCGGCACCGCGCCGGCGATCGCGCTGTATTTCAAGAGCCTCGGTCACGAACAATGGTTCTATTATTACCTGACCGGCGTGATCTTCCTGTCGCTGCTGATTTACGCCACGATGCGCGATACCAAGCACGCCTCCACGATGCATCACGATTGATCTCGCCGCATCAGCTATGGCCGCAGGACGATCCGGTCGCGGCAGGACGCGGCGACCGCGAGATACGCCGCCTTGGCGTCGTCGAGCTGATAGATCGCGACGGATTTGATCGGGAACAGCTTGAGCGCGCCGAAAGCGTCGCAGCCGATCCACGGCGCGGGACGGCGATCACCGCGCCGCACGCGCGCTCATGGTCAGGAGATCGTAGCGCGCCACGGCTTCGTTGTTCTGATTGTAGACTTCGACGTCCCAGCGCACCTCGCCGTATTCGGGTTTGCGCGCCGGCGACTTTGCCTTCACCGTAAGCTTTACGCGGATCGTATCGTCGGGCGAGACCGGCTTGAGGAAGCGCAGATTGTCGAGGCCGTAATTCGCCAGCAACGGTCCCGGCGCCGGATCGACGAACAGTCCGGCGGCGAACGCCAGGATCAGGTAGCCGTGCGCGACACGGCCGGGGAAAAACGGATTGGCCTTTGCCGCGGCCTCGTCCATATGCGCGTAAAAACGATCGCCGGTGAACGCCGCAAAATGTTCGATGTCGTCGAGCGTGATTGGCCGGCTCTCGGTCTCGATGCTGTCGCCGACGGCGAGATGATCGTAGTCGCGCTTGAAAGGATGCTCCGCCGCGAGCGGCGCGGGCGCACCCTTGATCCAGTTGCCGGTCAGCGCCGAGAGCCGTGCCGGCGACGCCTGAATCGCGGTGCGCTGCATGTAGTGATACACGCTGCGCAGCCCGCCGAGTTCCTCGCCGCCGCCGGCGCGGCCGGGTCCGCCATGCAGCAGCGACGGCAGCGGCGCGCCGTGACCGGTGGACTCGCCGGCGCAGTCGCGATCGACGATCAGCAGCCGGCCGTGCCACGGCGCGATGCCGAGCATGACGGCCTGCGCCACTTCAGGATCGTAGGTGAACAGCGAGGCCACCAGGCTGCCCTCGCCGCGCCGAACCAGTTCGATCGCTTGATCCAGATCGTCATAGGCCATGATCGTCGCCACCGGACCGAATGCCTCGGTGTCGTGGACGCGTTGCGCGGTCATCGGCGCGATCGCGCGCAGCAGCACCGGCGCGAGATACGCGCCCGCCTGCGGATCGACGCCATCGGCGCTGCACCGCGCGGGGTCGCCGAACACGATCTCGGCCTCGGTTTGCAGGACCGCGATCTGCGCGCGCACGGCGTCGCGTTGCGCGCGGCTGACCAGCGGACCCATCGCCCTGTCGTCGTTGCGCGGATCGCCGAGACGGATGTCCGCGAGCTTCGCCTGCAGTGCCGCGATCGCCGCAGCTTCGTGCGCGCGCGGCACCAGCACGCGGCGGATGGCGGTGCATTTCTGTCCGGCCTTCACCGTCATCTCGCGCACCACCTCGCGCACGAACAGGTCGAACTCTGGATCGGCGGGCGTGACGTCGGCACCGAGCATCGCGGCATTGAGCGAATCGCGTTCGGCGATGAAGCGGATCGAATGCCGCGCGATATTCGGATGGTTGCGCAGCCGGTCGGACGTCTCGATCGAGCCGGTGAACGCGATGACGTCCTGCCCGGTGAGATGGTCGAGCAGATCCCCGACGCCGCCGCAGATCAGTTGCAGCGCGCCCGCCGGCAGGATGCCGGAGTCGTGGATCAGCCGCACCAGCGCCTCGGTGACGTAAGCCGTCGCGGTCGCGGGCTTGGCGATCACCGGCACGCCGGCAAGCAAGGCCGGCGCCATTTTCTCCAGCAGGCCCCAACAGGGAAAGTTGAACGCGTTGATATGCACCGCGACGCCGTGTAGCGGCGACAGAATGTGCTGGCCGACGAAGCTGCCGCGCTTCGACAGAGGTTCGACCTCGCCCTCGGTGACGAACGCTGCGTCGGGCAGATCGCGCCGGCCGCGCGAGGCATAGGCCGACAGCGTGATGAGCCCGCCTTCGATATCGACCTGATTGTCTCGGCGGTTGGCGCCGGTGTCGCCGGCAAGTCGGTACAGCGTTTCCTTGCGCTCGCCGAGATATGCCGCGAGCCGGCGCAGCGTGTCGGCGCGCCGGTGGAAGCTTAGTGCGCGCAGCGCCGGCCCGCCGACACTGCGCGCGTGATTGACCATAGCGCCGACATCGAGCCCGTCGCTCGATGCGCGCGCGACGATCGCGCCGTCGACCGCGCTGGCGATATAGGCGAAGCCGCCGGACGGCGCGACCCAGCGGTCGAGCGCAAGGCTCTGCAAGGTGATGGTCATCGATCCTCCCGCATTGCATTTCGGCCGGCACGAACCGCGGCCGGCGGCCGTTGACACGACCGCGGCCGCGGTCAATGATTGACTGACCGGTCGTTCAATTCAAGAGGCTTCCACGCCCGAACGCCATAATGGGAGAACGTCGTGGCGGATGTTTCACATTCATCGGTGCGCGGCCGGCTCCGTCGCGCGGCTGCGGAGGTTGGCTTGAACGCGAAAACTGCGTTGTTGGGGGACGGGCTCGCGCGCGCCTGCGCGGAGGCGATGTGGCGGGACGACCATGCCAGCCGCGGCCTCGGCATGGAGATCATCGAGGTCGGCGCCGGCACGGCGACGCTTTCGATGACGGTGACGCAGGCGATGGTCAACGGCCACGGCATCGCGCATGGCGGCTTCATCTTCACGCTGGCAGACTCGGCCTTTGCCTTTGCCTGCAACTCGCACAATGAGCGCACCGTCGCCGCGCACGGCAACATCAGCTTCGTTCGGCCCGGCAAGCTCGGCGATCGCCTGATCGCCACCGCGCGCGAAATCTCGCGCAGCGGCCGCTCGGGGATCTACGACGTCCGCGTCACCGCCGACGACATCGTGCTCGCGGAATTGCGCGGACATTCCCGAACCATCGGCGGCACGCTGCTGCCGCCGCAAAGCTAGCACGGGACATGGCGATGGCTTCGACGACACGCGCGCGCACCTCCACCGGCGGCTACACGGCGCTGCTCGACGACGCCGAACGCGCCTCGCGCGACGAGATCGTCGCGCTGCAGACCATGCGCCTCGCGGCCACGCTGAAGCGCGCCTACGACAACGTCCCGCATTATAAAGCGGCGTTCGATCGCAAGGGCGTACACCCTTTCGACTTTCGCAAGCTTTCGGACCTGGCGCATTTTCCGTTCACGGTGAAGACCGATCTGCGCGACAATTATCCGTTCGGGTTGTTCGCGGTGCCGCGCGAGCAGATCGTGCGCGTTCACGCCTCCTCCGGCACCACCGGCAAGCCGATCGTCGTCGGCTACACCAAAGCGGACATCGATACCTGGTCGACGGTGATGGCGCGCTCGATCCGCGCCGCCGGCGGGCGCAGCGGCATGATCATGCACAATGCCTATGGATATGGGCTGTTCACCGGCGGGCTCGGCGCGCATTACGGCGCCGAGACGCTCGGCTGCACCGTGGTGCCGGTGTCCGGCGGCATGACCGAACGGCAGGTGCAGCTCATCACCGATTTCCGCCCCGACATCATCACCGTGACGCCGAGCTACATGCTGGCGATCCTCGACGAGTTTCGCCGGCAAGGCATCGATCCGCGACAATCGTCGCTGCGCGTAGGCATCTTCGGCGCCGAGCCCTGGACCAATGCGATGCGCGCCGAGATCGAGCAGGCGTTCGACATGGACGCGACCGACATCTACGGCCTGTCCGAGGTCATCGGCCCCGGCGTCGCGCAGGAATGCGTCGAGACCAAGGACGGCCTGCATGTGTGGGAGGATCACTTCCTGCCGGAGATCGTCGATCCCGACACCGGCGCGGTGCTGCCCGATGGCGAAAAGGGCGAACTGGTGTTCACCTCGCTGACCAAGGAAGCGTTTCCGATCATCCGCTACCGCACCCGCGATCTCACGCGGCTGCTGCCGGGATCCGCGCGTCCGGGCATGCGGCGGATGGAGAAGATCACGGGACGCTCCGACGACATGATCATCCTGCGCGGCGTCAACGTATTCCCGACTCAGATCGAGGAGGTGCTGCTCGGCACCGATTGGTGCGGCGGCCATTTCCAGATCGAACTGACGCGCGAGGGAAGGCTCGATGCGATGACGGTGCTCGCGGAGGCACGGCCGGAAAGCTGGAGCAGCGGCGGACTTGAGCCGCATGCCGAACGCGTCGCGGCGTTCATCAAAAATACCATCGGCATCAGCGCCGAGGTGAAGGCGGTGGCGCCGGATTCGATCGAGCGCTCGGCCGGCAAGGCCCGCCGCGTGATCGACAAGCGGCCGAAGCAATGAGGGCGGCTGGCGCGAATCGGCTTTTGACAGAAGCGCTTCAACGAATCATGCGTACTGCCTCTCCCGTGGGGTGAGGGCGTACGGATTTACAAATGATCGTAGTCGACCACCACGCGGCCCGA
The DNA here is from genome assembly GCA_964249215.1 of uncultured Rhodopseudomonas sp. Lineage (GTDB taxonomy): Bacteria > Pseudomonadota > Alphaproteobacteria > Rhizobiales > Xanthobacteraceae > CAXUBE01. The sequence continues at coordinate 4,599 of CAXUBE010000048.1, forward strand.
CAGCGGACGCGCCTGGCAGGTCAGGATGAACCCGGCCTGCAATTCCCAAGGCTCCAGCGAGTAGTTCAGCTCCATGCGCGCCTCGCCCTCGACCAATTTGGCGCGGCAGGTGCTGCACATGCCGCCCTTGCAGGCGAACGGCAGGTCGATGCCCGCGCGCAGCGCCGCGTCGAGGATCGATTCGTTTTCCGCCACCGGGACCTCGCGGCGCTTGCCGTCGATCGTCAGCGCGGCAATCGCCTTTGGCGGCGCGCCGGCCACGGCCGCCACCTTGGGCCGCGGCTTGCCGCCGAGTCCGGAGACGAACCGCTCGACATGAATGCGCGCGTCGGCGATTCCCGCGTCGCGGCAGGCAGCCTCGACCTCGTCGCTCATGCCGGTCGGCCCGCAGATGAAAACATGGTCGACCGACGCCGCCGGGATCATGCCGCGCAGCAGCACGCCGACTTTTCCGCTGTCGAGCCGGCCATGCATGATCGGCACGTCCTGCTCCTCCCGCGAGATGACGTGAAACACCGACAGCCGCTGCATGTAGCGGTCCTTGAGGTCCTCCAGCGCGTCGCGAAACAGGATGCTGTCGGTGGCGCGGTTGCCGTAAAACAGGAAGAAGCGGCTGCGCGGCTCGCGCGCCAGCACGCCGCGGATCAGCGACAGGATCGGGGTGATGCCGGAGCCCGCGGCAAAGCCGACATGAAGCCGCGCCTCGTCCGGCGCGTGCGCGACGCCGAAGCGCCCGGTCGGCGTCATCACGTCGATCGCATCGCCCGCTTTCAACTCTTCCGCCGCCCACGTCGAGAACGCGCCGCCATCGACTTTTTTCACGGCGATGCGCAATTCGCCGTCGTCGGGGCCCGAGCAGATCGAATAGGAACGCCGCACTTCCTCGCCATCCATCATCGTGCGCAGCGTCAGATATTGCCCGGCCGCGAACGCGTAGTGGTCTGCCAGCGCGGCAGGTATTGCAAATGCCAGCGACACCGCGTCGCTGGATTCCCGTCGCAGGTCGCTGACGGTCAATCGGTGAAACCGCGGAATCGTCGCCGAGACGTTCATGGTCAATGGCACTTGAAGTAATCGAACGGCTCGCGGCAGGCGCGGCAGCGCCACAGCGCCTTGCAAGAGGTCGAGCCGAATTCCGACAGCAACTGGGTATCGCGCGAACCGCACTGCGGACACTCGACCTGCTGCACGTCGAACAGCGCGCGGCGGCCGGTGCCTTGCTGCGGCGGCGCGATGCCGTAGTCCTTCAGCTTGCGCCGGCCGTCCTCGCTGATCCAGTCGGTGGTCCAGGCCGGGGCGAGCACGGTGCGCACCGTCGCGTTGTCTATCCCGGCGCGCGCCAGCGCCAGTTCGATTTCGAGCGTGATCATGTTCATCGCCGGACAACCTGAATAGGTCGGCGTGATCGCGACCTCGACGCGGCCCGCACGCACCGCGACGCCGCGCAGCACGCCAAGGTCGGCGATCGTCAGCACCGGAATTTCCGGATCTGTGACGCAGGCCGCGGCATCCCACGCGCGCCGGCGCAGCTCGACATCGCTGCGTTCGAGCGTCACCATGCCGCGCCCGGAAAGGCGCGCTGCATCGATTGCATCTCGCTCAACAGATGGCCGAGGTGCTCGCTATGCCGTCCGGCGCGGCCGCCGCGCTGCATCCATTGATTCGACGGCTGCACGAGCGTCGCTTCCTGCATCACGGCGGCGACGGTGTTGCGCCACACCGCGCGTAGCGTCGCCGGATCGATCACCACGCCGCGGTCGATCAGCGAGCGTTCGCCGTCGTCGGTTTCGAACATCTCGCCGGTGTAGGCCCACAGTTCGTCGACCGCGGCCTGCGCGCGGCGATGGCTCTCCGGCGTGCCGTCGCCGAGCCGGATCATCCACTCGGAGCAATGCCGCAGATGGTAGGCGGTTTCCTTTTCCGATTTCGCAGCGATCGCCGCCAGCGTCGGATCGCTCGACGCCGTCATGGCGCGCCAATACGGATCGGCGAAGGCCGAATAGAAGAACTGCCGCGCGATGGTGCGGGCGAAATCGCCGTTCGGCAACTCCGTCAGCAGCAGATTGCGGTATTGCCGCTCGTCCCGCAGATAAGCAAGATGATCCTCGTCATTGCCGGTGTCTTCGACGATCGCGGCATAGCCGTAAAGCTCGCGCGCCTGCCCGATCAGATCGAGCGCGATGTTGGCGAGCGCCATGTCCTCTTCCAGCATCGGCGCGTGCCCGCACCATTCCGACAGCCGGTGCCCGAGGATCAGCGCGTCATCGGCGCGGCGCAGCGCATAGACCAGTAGCGGCGTCTCGGCGATTTCGACGGAGGCGATCGCCATCACATGTGCCCCACTTCGTCCGGCACGTCGTAGAACGTCGGATGGCGATAGATTTTCGACGCCGCCGGTTCGAACATCATGTCCTTGTCGGCGGGGTCGGACGCGGTGATCGCATTCGAGGGGACCACCCAGACCGAAAGCCCCTCGCCGCGCCTTGTGTAGACGTCGCGCGCGGCCTGCAAGGCCAGCGTCGCGTCGGCGGCGTGCAGCGAGCCGACATGCTTGTGGGCAAGGCCGTTGCGGCTGCGAATAAAAACTTCCCACAGCGCCATGTTCGGCGTGCTCATCGAAACCTCCGAAACAGGCGGACGGTCTACGCCGCCGTCCTGGCCTCGCGCTTGCCGGCATAGGCCTGCGCCGCCTCGCGCACCCAGGCGCCGCCGTCATGCGCCTTGCGCCGCGCGGCAAGCCGCTCCCGATTGCACGGGCCGTTGCCGGCGAGCACCTGATTGAATTCGTCCCAGTCGATCGCGCTGTACTGCCAATGCCCGCTGGCCTGGTCCTGCGTCATCGCCGGATCGGGTATCGTGAGACCGAGGTAATGCGCCTGCGGCACGGTGGCATCGACGAATTTCTGACGCAGCTCGTCATTGGAGAAGCGCTTGATCTTCCAGCGCGTCGAGGCGTCGCCGTGCTGGCTCGCGGTGTCGGGCGGGCCGAACATCATCAGGCACGGCCACCACCATCGGTCGAGTGCGTTCTGCGCCATGTCCTTTTGCGCCTTGGTGCCCCGCGCCAGCGTCAGCATGATCTCGTAGCCTTGGCGCTGGTGGAACGATTCTTCCTTGCAGACGCGGATCATGGCCCGCGCATAGGGCCCGTAGGAGCAGCGGCATAGCGGAATCTGGTTCATGATCGCGGCGCCATCGACCAGCCAGCCGATAGCGCCGATATCCGCCCAGGTCAGCGTCGGGTAGTTGAAGATCGACGAGTACTTCGCCTTGCCGGCGAGCATCTGGTCGACCAGTTCCTCGCGCGAGGTGCCGAGGGTCTCGGCGGCGGCGTAAAGATAAAGCCCATGGCCGCATTCGTCCTGCACCTTGGCGAGCAGCGCGGCCTTGCGGCGCAGCGACGGCGCGCGGGTGATCCAGTTGCCTTCCGGCAGCATGCCGACGATCTCGGAATGCGCGTGCTGCGAGATCTGCCGCGTCAGCGTCTTGCGGTACGCCGCCGGCATCCAGTCGTTCGGCTCGATCCGCTCTTCGGCGTCGACGCGGGCCTGGAAACGCGCCGCCCGGGTGGCGTCTTCGAGGATGCGGTCGTCGCCGTCCGAGGTATTGAGCGCCTGGGTGTACATGGCCGATCTCCTCGCGCCGAGCAATGACACGGAATATAATTGACCAGTTGGACAGCTAATGCAAGTGTTGCCCGAGATCGACGATTGCGCTGCAACGGCTGCCAGGGAGCGTGTGCGCGGCATGGCCCGGACCCGAGCCAACGACTACGACAAGAAGCGGCTCGGCATTCTCGGCAAGTCGGCGCGACTGTTCGCCGATCACGGCTATGCCGGCACCTCGATCACCATGATCGCGGACGCCTGCGGCGTCTCGAAAGCGCTGATGTACCACTACTACAGCTCCAAGGACGCGGTGCTGTACGATCTGCTCGCGCATCATCTGCAGCATCTGGTCGGCGTGGTGGAAGCCGCCGCGGTCTCTGACGGCGACGCGGAGCGGCGGCTATGCGCGATCTCGGCGGCGCTGCTCGACGCCTATCGCGGGGCTGATGCGGAACATCAGGTTCAGCTTTCCAGCCTGAAACTGCTGCCGGCGGCGCAGCAGAATGCGCTGAAGGCGCTGGAGCGCCAGCTTGTGGAGATCGTGTCGGATGCGATTGCCAAGGCGTTGCCCGCGGCGGCGGTGCGGCGGCATCTGCTGAAGCCGCTGACGATGTCGATGTTCGGCATGCTGAACTGGCACTATCTCTGGTTCCGCGACGGCAAAGGCATGACCCGCGATGCCTATGCGCGGATGGTCACCGCGCTGGTGATCTCGGGCGCGGACGAAGCGATGGTCGCGAGCGAGGAGACGACGCCGTCGCCGCGCAAGCGCGGCGAACGCCCGCGCGCCGTCGCGACGCGCAGAGCAGGCTGACCGCGCCGCCTTCAGCGGTTGGGGTTCGGATAAACCATGCTGCGCCAGCCGTGACGGTCGAACGGCGCCCACTCGCCTTCCGGCTGCGCGAGGCGGTCAGCGACGGCATAGACCACGGCCGGGTGATGCCCCATGCCGCAATGGCTGCTTTCGACCTCGATGTTCTCCGACGTCGCCGACGGAATTTCCATGCAGCCCTGCCAGGCGCAGATGCCGTCGGTGCGGCTGTAGATCGCGGTGGTCGGCACCGGCGGCGTATCCGCGAGCGAACCGCCGAAGCGCGGATCGTCGGCGTGGTCTGCACTTTTGCCGCTGGCCATCTCATAAACCCGCCAGGCATTGGTGGCTTTCGGCGACCCGGCGAACGGGCTGCCAAGATCGAGCCTCGCTTTGGCTCCGGCGGATTGGCGGATCGATCGTCACCAGGCAGACGCAGTGGTGTCCGGACCGTTCCGCTGCGGTAGCGGCTCTATGAGCGTAGGGAGCAATTTCGCGATGACAAAGCGGTCCGTGCCTGCCGCAAAAAGAAGGCCCGCTTGCGCGGGCCTCAAAAACGTCACGGACAGATCGCGCCGCTCACGCGGTCTTGCTGAAATTCGAGGCCTTCGCGACGTTGTCCTGCGCAAGCTTGGCGCCGTCGCTCACCAGCTTGGTGAGATATTCCGCGGTCGACTTGGCGCGCGCGACCAGCACTTCGCCGTGCGAGCGAACCAGATCCGACTGAATCTCGACCGCTTCCTTGACCGATTTCGCGGAGGCGAGTTTGTCGATGCCCGAGAAGAAAGTCTCGGCGTCCTGGTAGATCGCCTGCTGGATGCTGCGGCTGACCTTGGCGGCCTCGCTGACCGAACCGGACACCGCGGTTTCGATCGCGGCGGTGACCTTCTCCGAACCGGCGTGGAGATCGGCGGCTTTTTCCTTGGCGGTCCCGGCCGCGCGCTTGACGAAGTCGCGGGTCGCTTCGGGCACTTCGATGTTCTTGAACGCTTCGGTGACAGGGGCGAACGCCTGCTTGACGCTGTCCAGCACGGAGGCGGTATTGGTTTCGGCGGTCATGGGATGCTCCATCCTCGGTTGAGCTATGGTCTCGCTCCGTCCCGGATTGGCCCGGAGCGAAATCAACATGCCATCGTTAATGATGCAGTGCAATAAACGTTGTGCAATGCGATATCATATTTACGTGATTAGCTTAATCGAAGGGCAATGTCTGCCGTCCAATCACGCAACCGTCCCCATTTAGCCTCCACGGCGCGTGAAAACTCTGACCTCGATCATGTCGACCACCGGCAATCCGCGGCTGCCGCAGCCGACCCGCGCGGCGACCGCAATGTTGATGGCGCCGCCGCCGGCCACGCGCGACGACTACATCGCGCGTTTCGCGCAGACCTGGAAACTGCTGCGCGTCGGCAGTTTCCCCGAGGACGAGGCCAAGGATCGCGAGCGCGCCGAGGCGACCTATGCGCGCGGGCTCAACCCCGCCGGGGTCGGACGGCAGTTGCGCGCGGTGCTGGCCTCCGGCAGCCGCAAGCAGCGGCTCAAATCCGTGAAGGCCCCGACGCTGGTGATCCACGGCACGGTCGATCCGCTGGTGCGTCTTGCGGCCGGCAAGGACACCGCGGCGTCGATCCCCGGCGCCAGGCTGCTGATGATCGAGGGCATGGGCCACGCGCTGCCGATCCCGATGTGGACCACCATCATCGACGCGATCGCCGATCACGCGCATGGAGCGAAGTAGCAAGACGCGCGGCGCGCTTTGAACATCCGTTGCAGCACGATCTGGTCGTTCGGCGAAAATCCAAACCGCCGCGCCACCGCGTCGACCAGCGCCGGATCGTTGCGCGGCATTCCGGATCAAAGGCGTCCGGGTTTGGCCCCCGGATTTTCGGATCGCGGTGCAGCGCCAGCACGGTGACGAACGTCCCCCTTCGCAGCTTGCATCGCGCGGTTGCCGAACGGCTGCAGCAGGATGTTGTGCGCCTTGCTCCAGTTCGGCTCGCGGGTGTCGGCCGTGAACAAACCATCGCCGCCGACCGCGCGCACTCGGCGCAGCGCGCCGCGCACCGCCTTGTCGAAGCGCTTCTCGTCGCTGAGTTCGTCGACGAGGTCGTAGCCGGAGACGATCACCAGCGGCGCGCCCATCATGTCGAGCCAGAAGATCGGGCCGAGCTCCCTGGTCAGCCGCGCGAGATGCTGCACGGGTGCCGCGGAATCCAACGACAGCATGTTGCCGAGCACCGGCTGCTTCGGCGGATGCGGGATCGGGTCCATTTTGCTGGTCGACGGCATCGCTCTCACCCGAATCTCCGTTGCCGCCATTCGATCAGCTTGCTGCTCACTTCGTCCGGTTTTTCCTGCTGCGTCCAATGGCCGCTGTCGCGCACCAGATATTTCTCCAGGTCGACAACAAGCTTTTCCATCCCGTCGGCCGCGGACGGCGGCAGCACCGCGTCGTTTTCCGCCATGATCATCAGCGAGGGCACCCTGACGGTGTGATCGAACTCCGCCGAGTTTCGCCAGTTGCGCGACATGTTGCGGTACCAGTTGATGCCGCCGGTAAAGCCGGAGGCTGTGAAATTATCGACGAAGACCTTCATTTCGTCCGGCGACAGGATGGGCATGCGTCGATCGAGCGCCGCGTTGTAGCCCGCGACCATCTGCGGAAACGCCAGATTGAGCGTCGGCGAAGCGCCGACGCCCGCGGACGCGCCGGAATCGAGGGCAGCGATAGCGGCACTCCTGCGCGGCATCGGCTTGCGCATGAAGAAGTCGAACGTCTTGCCGACATCGGCGGCAAAGATGCGGTCCGGCGCGCGCGCCGGGTCTTGGAATTGCACGATGTACATGCTGTCGCCAAAGCGCTTGCGGAAGATGTCGATCGGGTCGACCGGCGCGCGCGCGGCATGCGGGGTGTTGATGCCGACGACGCCGGCGACACGGCTTGGATGGCGCAGCGGCATCTGCCAGACGACGAAGCCGCCCCAGTCGTGGCCGACAAAAATCGCCTTGTCGATCTTCAGATGATCAAGCAGGCCAACCAGATCGCTCGTGAGGTGATCGAGGTCGTAGTCTTCGACCGCTTCGGGTCGGTCGGTCGCGCCATAGCCGCGCTGGTCCGGCGCGATCACGCGAATGCCGGCGTCCGCCAGTGCCTTGAGCTGGTGCCGCCATGAGAACGCGATCTCCGGCCAGCCGTGGCACAGCACCAGCGGCGGGGTGTCGGACTTCGGACCCGCGTCGTAGTACGCCATCTGGATGCCGTTGACGTCGGCGAATTGCTGCGGCGGCATCTCGATCATCAGAACAAATCCATTTAGCCCGGCGGCGCTTTGCGCAACGTGCGGGCATAGATCGCGGGAGAGCGCGGGCGCGGCTCGCTTATTTCTTGTCCTTGACGAGGCCGCCGCCGAGGCCGGCCATGCTGACGAACATATCCTGGAACCGCTCCGCGAGCTTGGGGTCGAATGTCAACCAGCTCTGCATCATCGCTTCCGGCGAGACCTTGTCGATATTGGCCATCATCTGCTGCTGGAGCTTGTCCATCACCGCGGTCTGCACCGGCTGCACGTCAGGCAGGCCGAAGAATTGGCGCGCTTCGAGCGGCGTGCAATCGATCTCGACGTGAACTTTCATGTCCGCTCCTCAAGGCCCGTATTTCGGATGACAGTCAGTATCGCTGCGAGCGACGGAGCCGGCAAGCGGCGAGCGCAATCAGCCGTCTCGCAGGTGCTCAGCCGAAGCGTTCGATCGCAAACGGTGCAAGATCGGCGAATGGCGTCTCGCCGGTGATCGCCTCGGCGAGCAGCCGGCCGGATGCCGGACCGAGCGTCAGGCCGTGATGCTGATGTCCGAAATCGAACCATAGCCCGGGATGGCGCGGCGCCGCCCCGATCACCGGCAACATGTCCGGCAGGCAAGGCCGCGCGCCCATCCACGGCGCGGCGTCGATCGGCTCGGCCAGCGGGAACAGCGC
>CAXUBE010000049.1:0-12793 GCA_964249215.1 uncultured Rhodopseudomonas sp.
GTCGGCGATCCGCGCGACGAGGCGAGCGCGAAGCGGATGGTCGCGGATGTCGCCGCGTCGCCGCGCTGGATCGTCGAAGGCGTCTATGGCTGGCTCGCCGCGGTGGCGCTGCCGCGGGCGGCCGCGCTGATCTGGCTCGACCTGCCGTGGCAAGTCTGCCGCGCCGGCATCGAACAGCGCGGGCCGTGGCGCAAGGCCGGCGCGCAGGCCTATGCGGATTTTCTGGCGTGGGCGGAGGCCTACGACAAACGCACCACGCCGACATCCTTTGCCGGCCATCTGGCATTGTTCGAGGGCTTCGCCGGCCGCAAGATGCGATGCCGCTCGCGGATTGAGGCGGCCGCGCTCGCCGCGAGCTTCGACGACACAACCAACGCCGCGCCGGGGAGCGACGATGGCCGATGACCTCAAACCGCGCGCGGCGTGCCTGATCGGCTGGCCGGCGGCGCATTCGCGCTCGCCGCTGATCCATCATCACTGGCTGCGCGAACTCGGCATCGCCGGCGGCTACAGCATCGAATCGGTGCCGCCGGAGGGCTTCGCCGAATTCGTGATGCACCTGTCGGCGCATGGCTATGTCGGCGCCAACGTCACCATCCCGCACAAGGAGCGCGCGCTTGCTCTGGCGCAAGCGGATGCGCGCGCGACCGCAATCGGGGCCGCCAACACGCTTTATTACGACGGCGGGGCGCTGCGCGCGACCAACACCGACGTCGAGGGTTTCCTCGGCAATCTCGATGCCGCAGCACCCGGTTGGGACCGCGCCGCGGAAGCGATCGTGCTGGGCGCCGGGGGCTCGGCGCGCGCGGTGGTGTTCGGGCTGATCGAGCGCGGCATCGGCCGCGTCATGCTCGCCAATCGCAGCATGGTGCGCGCGCAGGCGCTGGCCGACGCGTTCGGCGCGCGCGTGGTGCCGATCGCATGGGACGCGCTCGGCGCGGCGCTGCCGCATGCGGGGCTGTTGGTCAACGCCACCTCGCTCGGCATGGCGGGCCAGCCGGCGCTCGATATCGACCTCGGGCTGTTGCCGGGCGATGCGGTGGTCGGCGATCTGGTCTACGTGCCGCTGGCAACGCCGCTGCTGGCGTCAGCGCGGGCGCGCGGATTGAAGACCGCCGACGGGCTCGGCATGCTGCTGCATCAGGCGGTGCGCGGATTCGAGCTGTGGTTCGGCATCCGGCCGCACGTCACGCCGGAACTGCGCGCGCTCGTCGAGCAGGATCTGCTCGCGCACGCGGTTGCATGAGCCGCGCCATCTGCCGTGAGCCGCGCGACCCGATTGTGGGGCGGTGCTCTCACACCGCGAGCACCTTCTCGTCGATCTCGGCGATCGAATTGACGCCGCACAGCGCCATCGTGGTGGACAGCTCCTGGCGGATGATGTCGATCGCTTTCGCGACGCCCGGCCCGCCATAGGCGCCGAGGCCGTAGATATAGGCGCGGCCGATGAGGCAGGATTTCGCCCCCAGCGCCAGGGCCCGCATGACATCCTGGCCGGAGCGGATGCCGCCGTCGAACAGCACCTCGATCTCGGACCCCACCCTGGCGACCATCTCCGGCAGCACCTCGATGGAGGACGGCGCGCCGTCGAGCTGGCGGCCGCCATGGTTCGACACCACCAGCGCCTCGGCGCCGACCTTCACCGCCTGACGCGCGTCCTCGACATCGAGGATGCCCTTGATGATCAGCTTGCCCGGCCAGATGCTGCGGATCCAGTCGATATCCTTCCAGCTCAGCGCCGGATCGAATTGCGACTGCACCCATTTCGACACCGAGCCGAGATCGCCGGAGCCCGGCAGATGGCCGGCGATGTTGCCGAAGTTGCGGCGCTTGCCGCGCAGGATGCCCTTCACCCAGCCGGGCTTGGTGGCGATGTCGATGATGTTGTTCAGGTTGAACAGTTGCGGCGGCACCGACAGGCCGTTCTTGATGTCCTGATGGCGCTGGCCGATCACCTGCAGGTCGACGGTGAGCACCAGCGCGCTGCATCTGGCGGCGATCGCGCGCTCGATCAGCGATTTGACGAAGCCGCGGTCGCGCATCACGTAGAGCTGAAACCAGAACGGCTTGTCGACATTGGCCGCGACGTCCTCGATCGAGCAGATCGACATCGTGCTGAGCGTATAGGGGATGCCTTCCGCCTGCGCCGCGCGGCAGGCATGGATCTCGCCGTCGCCGAACTGCATGCCGGTCGAGCCGACCGGCGCCAGGATCAGCGGCAACGGCGATTTCTCGCCGATGATGGTGGTGGACAGATCGCGCGACGAGATGTCGACCAGGATGCGCTGACGGAATTTGATCTTCTCGAAATCGGCGCGGTTGGCGCGCAGCGTTTCCTCGGCGTAGGAGCCGCGATCGACGTAATCGAAGAACGCCTTCGGCACCCTGCGCATGTGCAGTTCGCGCAGATCGTCGATGCAGGTCACGTGTTTCATGAGGGTTTCCGCCCGTTTTGTTTTTGCCGCATTGCCGTCTCCCTAGCATGCGGACGCGGCGTGCGACATCGTCCCTCCGGTTGCATCGCCGCTGCGCAAGCGCCGTGCGGCGAGGGAACCAGCGCTTGTCGTGGAGCGTTTCCGATTACCTGCAAAAGGAGCTTTGCCATGGCCGACGCCGACACCCACGACACGCCCGTCAAACCGAGCCACGCGGACAAGAAAAACCTCGACAAGGAGCTCGACCAAGCGCTCGAGGAATCGTTTCCCGGCTCCGACCCGATCAGCGCCACCCAGCCCGCGCCGTCGAAGCCGGACGGCGACAGCAAGACAAAGGTAAAGACCTAAGCCATCCGAAGGACGAGGCAGACGGACTCCGTCCGCGTCGCGGACGGAGGAAAGCTACGTCGTTTCAAGGCATTGCCAGGCGAAAGCGCCTGCGTCGTCAGGTAATCGTTCATCATATTTCTTGAACCCGCCGCAATCAAAAAGGCCTTATAACGCCATCTGCGCAGCCATCACCGCCCGGAATCGGGCGATGCGGTACGCATGGGCCGGGGGTCTGTATGAGCCGCAAATATTTCGGGACGGACGGCATTCGGGGCCGCGCCAACGGTCTGATCACGCCGGAACTGGCGCTGAAAGTCGGCCAGGCCGCGGGGCTGGTGTTTCAACGCGGCGACCACCGGCACCGCGTCGTCATCGGCAAGGACACGCGGCTCTCCGGATACATGATCGAGAACGCGCTGGTCGCGGGGTTCACCTCGGTCGGCATGGATGTGCTGCTGCTCGGCCCGATGCCGACGCCGGCGGTCGCGATGCTGACCAAATCGATGCGCGCCGATCTCGGCGTGATGATTTCGGCCTCGCATAATCTGTTCGAGGACAACGGCATCAAGCTGTTCGGCCCGCTCGGCTTCAAGCTGTCCGACGACGTCGAAAGGCAGATCGAGCAATTGCTCGACGACAAGCTCGACCGGCGCTTGGCGGAAAGTGCCAGCCTCGGCCGCGCCCGCCGCATCGACGGCGTTCACGACCGCTACATCGAATTCGCCAAGCGCACGCTGCCGCGCGACCTCAGCCTGGACGGGCTGCGCGTGGTGGTCGATTGCGCGCACGGCGCCGCCTACAAGGTGGTGCCGGAAGCGCTGTGGGAACTGGGTGCCGATGTGATTTCGATCGGTGTCGAGCCGGACGGCTTCAACATCAACAAGGATTGCGGCTCGACCTCGCCCGAAGCGCTGAGCCGCAAGGTGCGCGAGATGCGCGCCGATATCGGCATCGCACTCGACGGCGACGCCGACCGCGTGATCCTGGTCGACGAACGCGGCCATGTCGTCGATGGCGACCAGTTGCTGGCGGTGATCGCGCAGAGCTGGAAGGAAGACGGCCGGCTCGCCCGGCCGGGCATCGTCGCCACCGTGATGTCCAATCTCGGCCTCGAGCGTTTTCTCGAAGGCCAGGGCATCGATCTCGTGCGCACGCCGGTCGGAGACCGCTACGTGCTCGAGCAGATGCTCAAGCACGGTTACAATCTCGGCGGCGAACCGAGCGGCCACATCATCCTGTCGGACTACGCGACCACCGGCGACGGCTTCGTCGCCGCGCTGCAGGTGCTCGCCGTGGTGCAGAGATTGCGCCGCCCGGTGTCGGAAGTGTGCCACCGCTTCGATCCGCTGCCGCAGATCCTGAAGAACGTGCGCTACCGCAGCGGCAAGCCGCTCGACGATGCCGAGGTGAAATCCGCGATCAGCGCCGCCGAGCAGCGGCTCAACGGCCACGGCCGGCTGCTGGTCCGCTCGTCCGGCACCGAGCCGGTCATCCGCGTCATGGGCGAGGGCGACGACCGCCTCCTGGTCGAGGAGATCGTCGATACCATCGTCTCGGCGCTGGGCCACGCCGCGGCGGCGTGAGCGTGTGAAGCGGGCAGTCACGAGCCCTCATCAGTTGTCATCGCCCGGCTTGACCGGGCGACCCCGTCATCTCCGACGTTTGCGTACTCCGGGGCGACCTGCTTATTGCATCGCTGCCATTAGTTAATGGTGCTGGTCGCGACGACTCCTGTGTCGTACGAGGGACTTTATTGTGCCGAACTGGAATCATGCCGTGAACAAGCCGGTCATCGTGAACGCCGAAACCATCGTCGCGCCGGTCGTGACCCCTGAAACGATGCCGGGCGCCGTCGCCGCGGCGGGGCCGGCCTATGTCGTGCTCGGCGGCATCAGCCTGTCGCATTTCCTCAACGACACCATGCAGTCGCTGATTCCGTCGGTGTATCCGATCCTGAAGGAGAACTACGCGCTCGACTTCACCCAGATCGGGCTGATCACGCTGGCGTTCCAGTTCACCGCGTCGCTGCTGCAGCCGGTGATCGGCCACGTCACCGACAAAAAGGCGCAGCCGTTCTCGCTGGCGCTCGGCATGGGATTCACGTTTTTCGGCCTGCTGCTGCTCAGCGTCGCGCATAGTTACGGCGTGATCCTGGTCGCGGCGGCGCTGATCGGGCTCGGCTCCGCGGTGTTTCATCCGGAATCGTCGCGGATCGCGCGGCTGGCGTCGGGCGGACGTTACGGTTTTGCGCAATCGGTGTTCCAGGTCGGCGGCAATCTCGGCACCTCGATGGGCCCGGTGCTGGCCGCGCTGATCGTGGTGCCGTTCGGGCAATCGAGCCTCGCCTGGTTTTCCTCGATCGCATTCGTCGCGATACTGATCCTGTGGCGGGTCGGGCTGTGGTACCGGCCGCAGATCGCGGCAACGAAATCGACCAAAGTCTCTGCGCATCCCGACGCGCCGAGTTCGCGCCGCGTGCTGCTGGCGCTGGGCATCCTCGTCGCGCTGTTGTTTTCCAAGCAGCTCTATATCTCGAGTCTGGCGAGCTATTACATCTTCTATCTGATCGAGAAATTCGGCGTCTCGACGCAGGGCGCGCAGTTCTATCTGTTCATTTTCCTCGCCGCCAACGCGGTCGGCGCGTTTTTCGGCGGCCCGCTCGGCGACCGCTACGGCCGCCGTTACGTGATCTGGTTCTCGATCCTCGGCGCGTTGCCGTTCACGCTGCTGCTGCCCTATGCCGGCCTTGCGGGAAGCGCGGTGCTGAGCGTGATCATCGGACTGATCATCTCGTCGGCGACGTCGTCGATCATCGTGTTCGCTCAGGAACTGATGCCGCACCGGCTCGGCATGATCTCCGGATTGTTCTTCGGCTTCGCGTTCGGATTCGGCGGGCTCGGCGCCGCGGTGCTGGGCCGGCTCGCCGATCACACCAGCATCGCCTATGTGTACCAACTCTGCGCGTACCTGCCGGCGATCGGGCTGCTCGCGGTGTTCCTGCCGAAATTGCCGAAGCCGGCGCGCTAACGCATCGCGGCGTCTTCGTCTCTCTCCGCAGCGGGTGCAGCGCGACGTCGCCGTGGCGGCGTCGCAACTATGAATGAAAAGTTGATAGCCGGCGGTTCACGCGGCCGGAGCGGCGCGTGGCGCGGCATAACGCGGGCCGAAAAAAATCGTCACGAATTATCAACCTTAAAAATTAGGGTTAAGTGCCGCTTAAGAATTTGCTGGCATCGTCCGTCCATCGGTTTTCGGGTGTGGGGCCCTCCGTAGTTGCCTCTTGGACAAAAGGACGAAGCCAATGCGTAGCGTTAAATCTTTCGTGGCCGCCGGAGCGGCTTCACTGTTGTCGACCGTGGCATTCGCCGCGGACATGCCTTCGATCGCGCCGCCGCCGGCCTACTACGCGCCGCCGCAGCAGCAGGTCGAAGATTTCGGGGGATGGTATCTGCGCGGCGATATCGGCATCACCAACACCTTCGGCAAGCTTTACGCCCCGGCCTATGACGACCTCTCGACCGTGTCCTATCAGCAGCGCGACCACGAATTCACCGGCGGCGGCTCGTTCGGCATCGGCGCCGGCTACCAGTTCAACAGCTGGTTCCGCGCGGACGTGATCGGCGAATACCGCTCCAAGGTGCATTTCAGCGGCACCGACTACGCCAAGATCGACTTCGGCGCGCTCGGCATCCTGCCGATCGGCGATACCTATAGCGGCGGCTACCAGAGCTGGCTCGCGATGGTCAACGTCTACGCCGATCTCGGCACCTGGTGGTGCATCACGCCGTTCGTCGGCTTCGGCGTCGGCGCCGCGCATAACACCTTCAGCGGATTGTCCGACATCACCACCGTGAACCTCGGCGGCGGCACCGGATCCGGCCTCTACGAGGCGAGCTCCGCCAGCAGGAACAGCTTCGCCTATGCTGCGCATGCCGGTCTCGCCTACAAGGTATCCAGCAACATGACGATCGAACTGGCGTACCGCTATCTCGACATGGGCACCGCGGTCACCGGCGGCGGCGCCACTTTCGACGGCACCACCAGCAAGCGCGCATTCCAGTTCCAGGACCTGACCTCGCAGGATCTCAAGCTCGGCGTGCGCTGGACCTGCTGCGAAGTGCCGGCCGCGCCGCTCCCGCCGCTGATCCGCAAGGGCTAAGCGGCGCTTCACATCCATGATTGCTCCACGGCGCGGGATTTTCCCGCGCCGTTTTGTTTTGCGGCAAGCGATCCGCGACAACGATTGATTAAGGTTAACGGGCGATGATCGCCAGGTAATCGAAGGGTTGAGGAGCGTTGCGATGCGTGGACTGATTTGGGCGGCGGCGCTGATCGGCGCGATGCAGAGCGCGCATGCGGCCGACATGCCGGACTTCGGGCCGCTGCGCGGCGCCCTGCAGGGCGAGGCCTCGGTGGTGAATTGGCAGGGCTTCTATGTCGGCGCGCAGGCCGGCTACGGCGCGTCCAACATGAACTTCACCAATTCGACGCAGGGCCTGGCGCAGAAGCTGCTTGTCAACACCGCGATCGAGAATGAAGGCCTGGTGTCGAGCTGGCCGCTGCTCGGCAAGGTCAACAGCTCCGGGACCGGCTTCGGCGGCTTCGTGGGCTACAATTCACAGTGGGACGACGTCGTGGTCGGCCTCGAGGCGAACTACCTGCACGGCAAGTTCGGCGGCGCCGACAGCGACAGCATGACCCGCGTGTTCGGAACCTCGAACGGCTATACCAACGACGTCACCTACCAGGCGGATGCCGCGATCAAGATCAACGACATCGGCTCGATCCGCGCGCGCGGCGCTTACGCCGTCGGTTGTTTCCTGCCGTATCTGTTCGGCGCGGTGTCGGTCGGGGAGGGCGATATCTCCCGCTCGGTGACGCTGTCCGGCATGCAGACGAATCCCAACGCGGCCGCGGGCTATCAGCAGATTCCGTTCTCGCTGTCGGCATCCGACATTCAGAACGCGCACTTCCTGTGGGGCTACGGCGCCGGCGCCGGCGTCGACGTGATGCTGATGCGCGGCGTCTTCCTGAGGGCGGAGTGGGAATACCTGAAATTCGCAGCCCCCATCAACACCGGCGTCAGCACGTTGCGTGCCGGCCTCGGCTACAAGTTCTGAGCGGGCGGATATCTTGACGGCAACGTCGGCTGCACCGGCTCGGCCTACCGCCGGCGCAGGGAGCGGGATCATGACCGACGCCAACGAGATCGAACTGCGCCGCGCCCGCCGCGGCGACGTGCCGGCGATGGTCGCGATGCTGGCCGACGATCATCTCGGCCGCGGCCGCGAACGCGTCGAGGATCCGCTGCCGCCGTCGTATTATGCGGCGTTCGACGCGGTCGACCGCGCCCCGCATCTGCACCTGATGGTGGCGCAGGACGCCTCCGGCCGCGTGATCGGCTGCCTGCAACTGGCGATCCTGCCGGGACTAAGCTCGCAAGGCTCCTCGCGCGGCCTGATCGAGGACGTCCGTGTCGCTGGCGATTGCCGCAGCCGCGGCATCGGCGAACGCATGATCCGATGGGCCGTCGACGAGGCGCGGCGCGGCGGCTGCAGTCTGGTGGAATTGTTCACCCACCAGAGCCGCGTCGATGCCCGGCGCTTCTACGCGCGGCTCGGATTTGCTACGAGCCATGTCGGCATGACGCTGCGGTTTTGACGGCGTCGCGCGCGAAGCCGTGACGGAACGCGCCGGCGCCTTGCGGGTTCTTCCAGCGCCATTCCTCGATGGAGCAACCGACATGCAATCCAACATCACGCTTTCCACGCTCGCGGCGCTGACGCTGCTGGCCTCCGGCGCTGCCGCGTCGGCGCAGACCATGACGGCGCCCGGCACTGCAGGCGCCGTTACCACGCCGTATTCCGGCGCGGCGAGCACGATCAATTCGGCTCCGGGCAGCGCTTCCACCACCGGCGCCGCCGTCAGCCAGCCCGCCGTGCCGCGCACCGGCAGCGCGGCGTCCACTGCGCTGCCCGGCGACAATCCGTCGGCGCCGGGCTTTCCCGGCCACGTCGGCCGGTAATGCAAACCGCTGCGGTCATTTCATCTTCCGGCCCGCCTTGACTTTCGTCCGTGTTGAATTATGCACGGCGGCGGGACACCTCCCCCCAACGGGAGGCTAGCTATCTGGAAGGATAGATCATGACCGCAGCGAAGCCATCTTCGCGGCCCCACATGCCGCATTTCTCGTCCGGGCCCTGTGCCAAGCGCCCCGGCTGGACCGCCCAAAACCTCAGGGACGCCGCGCTCGGCCGCTCGCATCGCGCGAAGGTCGGCAAGGCCAAGCTCAAGCTCGCGATCGACCTGACGCGCGAGGTGCTCGAAATTCCCGCCGACTACAGGATCGCGATCGTGCCGGCCTCCGACACCGGCGCGGTCGAAATGGCGCTGTGGTCGCTGCTCGGGCCGCGGCCGGTTACCACGATCGCCTGGGAATCGTTCGGCGACGGCTGGGTCTCCGACGTCGTCAAGGAATTGAAGCTCAAGGACGTCGTCAAGCTCAAGGCCGGCTACGGCGAAATTCCCGACCTGTCGAAGGCCGATCCCGGCTCCGACATCGTCTTCACCTGGAACGGCACCACCTCCGGCGTTCGCGTGCCGGACGCCGACTGGATCAGCGCGACCCGCGAGGGCCTGACGATCTGCGACGCGACGTCGGCCGCATTCGCGCAACCGCTGGACTGGGCCAAGCTCGACGTGGTGACGTTCTCGTGGCAGAAGGCGCTGGGCGGCGAAGCCGGTCACGGCATGCTGGTGCTCGGGCCGCGCGCGGTGGCGCGGCTGGAGAGCTATTCGCCGCCATGGCCGCTGCCGAAGATCTTCCGCATGACCAAGGGCGGCAAGCTCAATGGCGGCCTGTTCGAGGGCGAGACCATCAACACGCCGTCGATGCTGTGCGTGGAGGATTATATCGACGCGCTGCACTGGGCGAAGTCGGTCGGCGGATTGAAGGCGCTGATCGCGCGCGCCGATGCCAATACCAAGGTGCTGGCCGACTGGCAGGCCGCAACGCGGTGGATCGATTTCCTCGCGGTCGATGCCGCGATCCGCTCCAACACCTCGGTGTGCATGAAGGTGGTCGATCCGGCGGTGACGTCGCTGTCGGCCGACGCGCAGGCGGACTTCGCCAAAAAGCTGGTCGCCGCGGTGGAAAAGGAGGGCGCTGGCTACGATCTCGGCGCCTACCGCGACGCGCCGCCTGGCCTGCGGATCTGGTGCGGCGCCACGGTGGAAGCCTCCGACGTCGCAGCACTGACGCAGTGGCTCGACTGGGCGTTCGCGGAGACCAAGGCGTCGCTCAAGCAGGCGGCGTGACAAGACACAAGCGTCATGCCCCGCGAATGCGGGGCACCCAGTCATCACCGTCGTTCATAGGTAAGCCACGCAGTGGCTACTGGATCGTCCGCCTTCGCGGACGATGACGGCAGCAAATGGATCATCCCATGACCGCGCCCAAAGTGCTCATCTCCGACGCCCTCAGCCCTGCCGCCGTCCAGATCTTCAAGGATCGCGGCATCGACGTCGACTTCCAGCCGAACCTCGGCAAGGACAAGGACAAGCTCGCCGAGATCATCGGCAATTACGACGGGCTCGCGATCCGCTCCGCGACCAAGGCGACCGCGAAGATTCTGGAGAAAGCCACGCGGCTGAAGGTGATCGGCCGCGCCGGCATCGGCGTCGACAACGTCGAAATTCCCGCCGCCACCGCCAAGGGCGTGATCGTGATGAACACGCCGTTCGGCAATTCGATCACCACCGCGGAACACGCCATCACGATGATGCTGGCTTTAGCGCGCGAAATCCCGCAGGCCGACGCCTCGACCCAGGCCGGCAAGTGGGAAAAAAACCGCTTCATGGGCGTCGAGATCACCGCCAAGACGCTGGGCGTGATCGGCTGCGGCAATATCGGTTCGATCGTCGCCGACCGCGCGCTCGGCCTGCGCATGAAGGTGATCGCGTTCGATCCTTTCCTGTCGCCGGAGCGCGCCCGCGATCTGGGCGTCGAGAAGGTCGAACTCGACGAGTTGTTCAAGCGCGCCGATTTCATCACGCTGCACACGCCGCTGACCGACAAGACCAGGAACATCATCGACGCCTCCTCGATCGCGAAGATGAAGAAGGGCGTGCGCATCGTCAATTGCGCGCGCGGCGGCCTGGTGGACGAGGCCGCGCTTGCGGCGGCGCTCGATGCCAAGCACGTGGCGGGCGCGGCGTTCGACGTGTTCGTCGAGGAGCCGGCGACGTCGAACGTGCTGTTCGGCCATCCCAACGTGATCTGCACGCCGCATCTGGGCGCCTCCACCACCGAGGCGCAGGAGAACGTCGCGCTGCAGGTCGCCGAACAGATGTCGGACTATCTGCTGACCGGCGCGATCTCCAACGCGGTCAACTTCCCCTCGATCACCGCCGAAGAGGCGCCGAAGCTGAAGCCGTTCATCGAGCTCGCCGAAAAGCTTGGCTCGTTCGCGGGCCAGCTCACCGAATCGGTGATCTCGAAGGTGACGATCACTTATGAGGGCCATGTCGGCGAGATGAAGATCAAGGCGCTGACCTCGGCGGCGCTGACCGGCCTGCTGCGGCCGATGCTGGGCGACGTCAACGTGGTCTCTGCGCCGGTGGTCGCGAAAGAGCGCGGCATGGTGGTGGACGAAGTGGTGCGCGCCGCGCAGAGCGATTACGAGAGCCTGATCACGCTGACGGTGACCACCGACAAGCTCGACCGCTCGGTGTCGGGGACGGTGTATGCCGACGGCCAGCCGCGCCTCGTCGACATCAAGGGCATCCGCGTCGACGCGGAATTCGCCCATTCGATGATCTACGTCACCAACGAGGACAAGCCTGGCTTCATCGGCAAATTCGCGAGCCTGCTCGGCGACGCCAAGATCAACATCGCGACCTTTCATCTCGGCCGCACCGCGCGCGGCGGCGATGCGATCGCGCTGGTCGAGGTCGACGGCGCGGTGCCCGAGGGCGTGCTGAAGGCCGTGCTGGCTCTGCCGCAGGTCAAGCAGGTCAAGGCGCTGGTGTTTTAAAACCTTGGTGCCCTGAGGCAAATACCACCAGCGCGTTGCCGCGCGAATTACTCGCCCCACGCCGCAAAGGCGTCGGCGAATGCGCGTTCGCCCGGCGAGCCTTTTTCGATCGCGATGATGGCGCGGCGCTGGTTGGTATAGACCAGCGGCACGTCGAACCAGGAGCGCTCCTTCAAGAGCTGCAGGTTGCGCGCGCGGTCGGACTCGACGTTGCTGAGCCCGACCAGGAAGAAGCCGTCGGTGACCTTGACCGCGAGCCCCGCCAGCGGCGTGCCGCGCGCCTGCTCGTTGGATTTCATCAGGATTCCGGGCACGTTGCCGACGCCGCCGCCGCTGAAATCCGGCGGCAGGACGAAGGTCAGTTCCGCGGTATGGCTCGCCGGCAACGAACTGTCGGTGTTGCGGCGAAACGACATCGTCATCTTAAACTTGCGTTCCGGAATTTCGATATCGGCGCGCACCGCGAGATCGCCGGGCTTGCCGCCGGTGCCTTTGATCTGTTCGGTGCGCCACACCGCGGTGCCGACATATTGCTTGCCCTTCGGATCGGAAGGATCCTCGTCATACAGCACGACGCGCTGCGCGATCGGCGCGACGGTGTCGCTCGACGACGGCTGTCCGACGCGGTCGGCGATCTTCGGCCTGGTAGCCGGTGGCGCGTTGTCGGTCGCGGTCTCGACCGGCGCCGGCGACGATTTCAGCATCGCGCGCATCGAGGCCCACATCGAAGGCCCCCACTGAATGCCGGCGCCGACCAGCACCAGCACGATGCCGATCGCGATCGCGCTTTTGAGCGGGAACATGCTCGCCGGCGACTTCCTGGCCTTCTTGCGCTCGGGCGCGCGGGGCCGCGGGCTCGGCTGCGCCGGCGGCGGCTGATAGCGCGCGGCTTCGTCCGGCGACTCGTCATAGGAATACGGCGCGTCGGGATCGCCGCGGTTCTCCATCGACGGTTCGAGCCGGTCGAACTCCGGCGACGGCGCGACATTGGCG
>CAXUBE010000050.1:0-9631 GCA_964249215.1 uncultured Rhodopseudomonas sp.
GCTGGCCCCGGGCGAGATCGTGCGGCGCGGCGTCGCGCTGGTGCCGGAAGGCCGCGGCGTATTCGGCGCGTTGTCGGTGGTCGAGAATCTCACCATGGCTGCGCGGCCCGGCCGCGACGGACGCCAGACCTGGACGCTGCCGCGAATCTTCGAACTGTTTCCGCGGCTGCATCAGCGCCGCGGCAATGGCGGGCATCAACTGTCCGGCGGCGAGCAGCAGATGCTGACGATCGGCCGCGCGCTGATGACCAATCCCGACCTGCTGCTGATCGACGAGGCCACCGAGGGCCTCGCCCCGCTGGTGGCGCAGGACATCTGGCGCACGCTCGGCGTGATCCGCGGCGAGCGCATCGCGACGATCGTCGTCGACAAGGATTTCCGAAGCCTGTCGGCGATCGCCGACCGGATCGTGCTTCTGGCGAAAGGCGCGGTGGTTTTCGACGGCGCGCCGCCGGCGCTGGCGGCGCAGCCGGACCTGCTGGAGCGGCATCTCGGCGTGTGACGCTGCGCGTTGCGTCCTACAACGCGGCGCTGCGCAGGCCCGTGGGAGCATCGCGGGCCAGCATCGGTGCTGCCAGCGCGACCAGCCGCGCGGCGGCTTCGTCCACGGTCAGCCCGGCGGTATCGACCACGCCGGAGGCGCGCGCGTAAAGCGGCTCGCGGCTTTGCAGGATGGTGCGCAGTTCCTGCATCGCGGCGCGGTCATCCGCCATCGGCCGCAGGTCGCCCTGGCCGCGCACCCGCGCCATGTGCTCTTCCGGCTCGGCCTTCAGCCAGATGGTGTGAAACGACGACAGGATGCGGTCGAAGGTGAGCGGCTCGGACACGATGCCGCCGCCGGTCGCGAGCACCATCGGCTCGTCGCGCGCAAGTAACTGCGCGAGCGCGGACTGCTCCATGCGGCGAAAACCCTCCTGGCCGTAAAGCGCGATGATCTCGGCGACCGACAGGCCGTTCAACCGTTCGACCTCCTTGTTGAGCTCGACGAAGCCGAGCCCGGTGCGCTTCGCGAGCAGCCGTCCGAGGGTCGATTTGCCGGCGCCGCGCAGCCCGATCAGCGCGATGCCGTGAAACGAGTCCGGCCGTCGCGTGCCGGCGCCCGGCCGGCCCTGTCCGGACAGAACCTCGCGGGCATGCGCGACCTGCAGCGGCGTGGCGCGGCGGATCAAGTCGCGGATCACCGGCCAATCGGCGACCGGATCGCTCGACGGGATCAGGTCCTCGAGATGCGCGCCCATCGCCGCGGACACCCGCCGCAGCAGCATGATCGAGACGTTGCCCTTGCCGCTTTCGAGCTGCGCGATATAGCGCTCGGAAATGCCGGAGACCTTGGCGAGCACCTTGCGCGACATCCCGCGGAGCCCGCGCATGGTGCGGACCCGTCGGCCCAATTGCGTGAGAAAGCCCGCTTCGGAGTCGGATTGCTCGTCCATCTTGGAATCATAGTGCCGGAGAGGATTGACAGCAAGCAACTACGATGGCTTGCTATGCACTATAATTCTAAAAGACGGGGAGTGGCGCCGTGATGATTGGCAGAGCCGGGTCGGGCGCGAGATGAGTAGCGACGCTGCCTCCTACAATGCCGTGACCTGGCTGCTCGACCGCAACGTCGCGGAAGGCCGCGGCGACAAGCTCGCCTTCACCGACACCGTCTCCGAGCTGAACTACGGCGCGCTGCAGTCGCAATCGCGGCGGCTCGCCAATTTGCTCCGCCGGCTCGGCGTGCGCCGCGAAGAACGCGTCGCCATGATCATGCTCGACACCGTCGATTTCCCGGTGGTGTTTCTCGGGGCGATCCGCGCCGGCGTGGTGCCGGTGCCGCTGAACACGCTGCTCACCGCGGAGCAATATGCCTATGTGCTGGCGGACTGCCGCGCGCGCGTGCTGTTCGTGTCGGAGGCGCTGCTGCCGGTGGTGCAGGACCTGGTCGGGCGGATGCCCGATCTCGACCATGTCGTGGTCGCCGGCGGCGACGCGCATGGCCACAAGTTGCTCGCCGGCGAGGTCGCGCGCGAATCCGATGCCTTCGAGACCGCGGCGACGCACGCCGAAGAGCCGGCGTTCTGGCTGTATTCGTCGGGATCGACCGGCATGCCGAAGGGCGTGCGGCATCTGCATGCGAGCCTGGCGGCCACCGCCGAGACCTATGCGCGGCAGGTGCTCGGCATTCGCGAGGACGATGTCGGCCTGTCCGCGGCGAAGCTGTTCTTCGCCTACGGCCTCGGCAACGCGCTGACGTTTCCGATGTCGGTCGGCGCGACCACGGTGCTGAATTCGGAGCGGCCGACGCCGGCGAGGATGTTCACGCTGCTGCAGCGATACGATCCCAGCATCTTCTTCGGCGTGCCGACGCTGTTCTCGGCGATGCTGAACGATCCGGAATTGAAGCACGCGACCGCCGGCACGAAACTGCGGATCTGCACGTCGGCCGGCGAGGCATTGCCGGAATCGGTCGGCGAGGCGTGGAAGGCGCGTTTCGGCGTCGACATTCTCGATGGCGTCGGCTCGACCGAGTTGCTGCATATCTTCCTGTCGAACGCGCCGGGCGATATCAAATACGGCAGCTCGGGCCGGCCGGTGCCGGGCTACAAGGTGCGGCTCGTCAACGAGGCCGGCGCCGACGTGGCCGACGGCGATGTCGGCGAATTGCTGGTCGACGCGCCCTCCGCGGGCGAAGGCTACTGGAATCAGCGCAGCAAGAGCCGACAGACCTTCGAAGGACACTGGACCCGCACCGGCGACAAATACGTTCGCGACGCCGACGGCCGCTACACGTTTTGCGGCCGCGCGGACGATATGTTCAAGGTGTCCGGCATCTGGGTGTCGCCGTTCGAGGTCGAGAGCGCGCTCATTACCCATCCCGCGGTGCTGGAAGCCGCGGTGGTGCCGGATGCCGACGCCGAGGGGCTGCTGAAGCCGCGCGCTTTCGTCGTGTTGCGGAACGGCGCGGCGGACGACGCGCTGTTCGAAGCTCTGAAGGAGCACGTCAAGCAGAAGGTCGGGCCGTGGAAATATCCGCGCTGGATCGAGGTCGTCGAGCAATTGCCGAAGACCGCGACGGGTAAGATCCAGCGGTTCAAGCTGCGCGAAAGCACCGCCCCATGACCGCACGCGTTGCCTTGCGATGACAGCGCTGGCGGCCGAAGGCTTTCTCGACGTCGGGTCGTCGCGGCTCGAATACCGCATGCTGGGACCCTCGCCCGCCGACGCGCCGACGCTGTTGCTGCTGCATGAAGGCCTCGGCTCGGCAAAACTCTGGGGCGATTTCGCCGCGCAATTGGCCGCCGCGACCGGCGCCGGCGTGTTTGCCTGGTCGCGCGCGGGCTATGGGGCGTCGAGCCCGGTCGCCTTGCCGCGGCCGCTCGACTACATGCAGATCGAGGCGCTGGAGGTTCTGCCGAAGCTGCTTGCGGAGATCGGCTTCAGGCGCGGCCTCCTGATCGGGCATTCCGACGGCGCGTCGATCGCGGCGATCTATGCCGGCGGCGTGCAGGACCACCGGATTCGGGGCGTCGCGATGATCGCGCCGCATTTCGTCGTCGAGGATGTGTCGATCGCGTCGATCGCTCAGATCAAGCAGGCCTATGAGACCACGGACCTGCGGACCCGGCTCGCGCGCTGGCACAGCGACGTCGACAATGCCTTCTACGGCTGGAACGGCGCCTGGCTCGATCCGGCGTTCCGCAACTGGGACATCTCGGACTATCTCGCCTACATCCGGGTGCCGATCGCAATCGTGCAGGGCGCCGACGATCAGTACGGCACGTTGCGACAGATCGAAATCGCGCAGCACGAATGCTATTGCCCGGTCGATGTGACGATCATTCCGGACGCGGCGCATGCGCCGCATCGCGAGGCGCCGCAGACCACGCTGAAAATCGTCGCCGATTTTGCCAACCTGATGCTTGCCGGGCATGGCGAGGCGCGCCACGGCGAGGCCGCATAGGGCATGTTTCGCTCGGCGAAACATGAAGCAAACTGCATAGTGAGCGATTTCGCCGCTGGACTATGACGAAAACATGCATTATTGTGCATGTGTCAGTCAACAAACGTCAAGGGATGGACCATGGCCGGTGAGGACCGCGTTCTCGCGAGCGGCGCCAAGCAGATCGATTTCGCCACCGATCCGTCGCGCTACCGGCACTGGAAGCTCGCCGTCGACGGCGACGTCGCGACGCTCACCATGGACGTCGACGAGGATGGCGGCCTGTTCACCGGCTACCAGCTCAAGCTGAATTCCTACGACCTCGGCGTCGACATCGAACTCGCGGACGCCGTGCAGCGGCTGCGCTTCGAATATCCCGAGGTCAAGGTGGTGCTGCTGCGCTCCGGCAAGAACCGGGTGTTCTGCGCCGGCGCCAACATCCGAATGCTGGCGGGCGCGACCCACGCCCACAAGGTGAACTTCTGCAAGTTCACCAACGAGACCCGCAACGGCATGGAAGACTCGTCGGAGCATTCCGGCCAGCGCTACATCACCGTCATCAACGGCACCGCGGCGGGCGGCGGCTACGAATTGGCATTGGCCACCGACCACATCATCCTCGCCGACGACGGCTCGGCCTCCGTGGCGCTGCCGGAAGTGCCGCTGCTCGCGGTGCTGCCCGGCACCGGCGGCCTGACCCGCGTGGTCGACAAGCGCAAGGTGCGCCGCGACCACGCCGATTTTTTCTGCACCATCGAGGAAGGCATCAAGGGCAAGCGCGCGCAGGCCTGGCGGCTCGTCGACGACATCGTGCCCAACAGCAAGCTCGAGGCCAAGGTCGAAGAGCGCGTGCGCGAATTCGCGGCCTCCTCATCGCGCGCCGGCTCCGGCAAGGGCATCGCGCTGACGCCGCTCGATCGCCGCATCGACGGGTGCAGTTTGCGCTATGGCTTTGTCGGCGTCGATATTGACCGCGCCGCGCGCATCGCCACGATTTCCATCAACGCGCCGGACGACGCGCCGCCGCCGGACGACGACGCGCTGATCGCGCAAGGCGCGTCGTTCTGGCCGCTGCAGGTGGCGCGCGAACTCGACGACGCGATCCTGCATCTGCGCATCAACGAACTCGACATCGCGATGCTGCTGTTCAAGTCGCATGGCGACGCCGCGCGCGTGCTGGCCTACGACGCGTTGCTCGACGCCAAACGCGGGCATTGGCTGGTCAACGAAATCCGGCATTACTGGAAGCGCGTGCTCAAGCGCATCGACGTCACCTCGCGCACGCTGGTGACGTTGGTCGAGCCCGGTTCGTGCTTTGCCGGAACGCTCGCCGAACTCGTGTTCGCGGCGGACCGCTCCTACATGCTGATCGGCTCGCGGCAGGGCGACAACCGCGCGCCGCCGGCGATCGTGCTGAGCGCGATGAATTTCGGTCCCTATCCGATGAGCCACGGGCTGACCCGGCTGCAATCGCGATTCCAGGCCGACCCAGCCGATCTCGACACCGCGCAGGCGTCGATCGGCGAGACGCTGGACGCCGAGGCCGCCGAGCGGCTCGGGCTCGTGACCTTCGCGCTGGACGACATCGACTGGGACGACGAGGTGCGGGTGTTTCTCGAGGAGCGCGCCAGCTTCTCGCCGGACAGCCTGACCGGCATGGAAGCCAATCTGCGCTTCGTCGGGCCGGAGACGATGGAATCGAAAATCTTCTCGCGGCTGACGGCGTGGCAGAACTGGATCTTCCAGCGTCCCAATGCGGTCGGCGAGAGCGGCGCGTTGAAGCGCTACGGCACCGGCCAGAAGGCGCAATTCGACATGACGCGGGTGTAGAGGCGAATAGCGAGTAGCGAACAGAAAAGTTCGTCGTTCTCGATCTCGCTCTGCTTCTTTCCTATTCGCTACTACTTATTCGCTGTCCGCCAATAACAGACTTCACCCAACCGGGAGCTCCCCATGAACATCATGAACGTCGATTACTCGACCAAGATTCCCAATAACGTGAATCTCGGCGAGGACCGCCAGGTGCTCAAGGCGCTGGAAGGCTGGCATCCCGGCTACATCGACTGGTGGAACGACATGGGGCCGGACGGCTTCCAGCAGTCGCTGGTGTATCTGCGCACCGCCTATTCGGTCGATCCGCGCGGCTGGGCCAAGTTCGACTACGTCAAGATGCCGGACTACCGCTGGGGCATCCTGCTGGCGCCGCAGGAGGAGAACCGCGTGGTGCCGTTCGGCCAGCATTACGGCGAACCGGCCTGGCAGGAAGTGCCCGGCGAATACCGCGCGATGCTGCGCCGGCTGATCGTGATCCAGGGCGATACCGAGCCGGCCTCGGTGGAGCAGCAGCGCCATCTCGGCAAGACCGCGCCTTCGCTGTACGATCTGCGCAACCTGTTCCAGGTCAATGTCGAGGAAGGCCGCCATCTGTGGGCGATGGTGTATCTGCTGCAGAAGTATTTCGGCCGCGACGGCCGCGAGGAGGCCGACGGCCTGCTGCGCCGCCGTTCCGGCGACGCCGACGCGCCGCGCATGCTGGGTGCCTTCAACGAGGCGACGCCGGACTGGCTGTCGTTCTTCATGTTCACCTACTTCACCGACCGCGACGGCAAGATGCAGTTGCACTCGCTGGCGCAGTCTGGCTTCGATCCGCTGTCGCGCACCTGCCGCTTCATGCTGACCGAGGAAGCGCATCACATGTTCGTCGGCGAGACCGGCATCAGCCGCGTCGTGCAGCGGACCTGCGAGGCGATGCGCGCCGCCGGGATCGAGGATCCGAACGATGTCGCCAAGGTGAGGGCGCTCGGCGTGATCGACCTGCCGACGATCCAGAAGAAGCTCAATCTGCACTACACGCTGTCGCTCGATCTGTTCGGCTCGGAAGTCTCGACCAACGCCGCGAACGCGTTCAACACCGGCATCAAGGGCCGCTACCACGAGACCCAGATCGACGACGATCACCGGCTGCAGAACGACACCTATCCGGTGCTGAAGCTGGTGAACGGCGAGATCAAGCGCGTCGACGAGCCGGCGCTGACCGCGCTCAACATGCGGCTGCGCGACGACTACACGCAGGATTGCGCCAAGGGCCTGCTGCGCTGGAACAAGATAGTCACGCTCGCCGGCTACGACTTCAAGCTGACGCTGCCGAACGTCGCGTTCCATCGCCAGATCGGCGAGTTCAAGGACATCCACGCCACGCCGGACGGCATGCTGATCGACCCTGCGACATGGCATGCCCGCAAGGGCGACTGGCTGCCGTCTGACGATGACGGCGAGTTCATCGCCAGCCTGATGAATCCGGTGAGCGATCCGGGCGAATTCGCGCCGTGGATCTCGCCGCCGAAGATCGGCATCGACAACAAGCCCGGCGACTTCGAATACGTCAAGATCGAGACGTGATGCTCGGCCGCCAAGGGACCGGCGCCGTCACGACGAACTCAATCCCAGCCGTCGCCCTTGATGCCGGAGTTGGCGTAGACGATGCCGCCGTCCACGGCGATGGTCGCGCCGACCACGTAGTCGCCGGCACGCGAGGCGAGGTAGATCGCAGCCCCCGCCATGTCCTCGTCGGTGCCGATCCGGCCCGACGGCACCCGCTTCGCCACCACATCCGCATTGTCGCGCGCGGCCCTGTTCATGTCCGAACTGAACGGACCCGGCGCGATGGCGGTGACCACGACGTGATCCTTGATCAGCCGCACCGCCATCCGCCGTGTCAGATGGATCAGTCCGGATTTACTGGCGGCGTAGGAATAGGTCTCCATCGGATTGACGAAGATGCCGTCGATCGAGGCGATGTTGATCACCTTCCCAGGCTTCTCGGCGGTCGCGGCGGCGCGCAGCGCGCCGGCCAGCGCCTTGGTCAGAAAGAACGGCGTCTTGACGTTGAGGTTCATCACCTTGTCCCAGCCGCTTTCCGGGAATTCGTCGAAGTCCGCGCCCCACGCCGCGCCGGCATTGTTGACCAGAATGTCGAGCCTGGGCTCGCGCTTTTTGATCTCGGCGGCTAGCGTCTCGATGCCGGTCATGGTCGAGATGTCGATCGGCAGCGCGATGCAGTCGCCGCCGTATTCCGCTGCGAGCTCCTTGGCGGTCGCGTCGCAGGCCGCGGCCTTGCGCGCGGTGATGTAGACCCGGGCGGCGCCCTGGGCGAGAAACCCCGCCGCGATCATCTTGCCGATGCCGCGCGAACCGCCGGTCACCAGCGCCACCCGGCCTTGCAGTGAAAACAGATCCTTGAACATGCCGCCTCCCGTTGGTTTTGCCGGCGTGTTTGGAGCGCACGGCGACCGGAGTCAATGATCGCCGCGCATCGCGCGAGAAAGACCGATCAGGCGGCGTGGACCCGGCGGAAGCCGTTCCACATCGCGGTGGCCGCGCCGGAGGTGAGCACCGGCAGGATGCGGCGCTCCTGGTAGTTGCCGTTCAGGGACAGCCGCGGCAGCGCCGTCAGATGCGCGGCGTTTTCGGCGAACAGCATGCCGGGACGCGTCGTCACCGCGGTCCTGTATCCCGCGGCACGCGCCAGCGCGAATTCGCGCGGGGAGGCGGCGGCGCGGTCGCCATAGGGATAGGCGAAATGCAGCGCGGGCTTCTGCAGGCGGTGTTCGATCAGGGCGCGGCTGACGGCGAATTCGCGCACCGCATCCGCCTCGGTTTGCCTGGCGAGATTGCAATGGGAGACGGTATGCGCGCCGATCGTCACCAGCGGATGTTCGGCGAACCGCTGCAGTTCGCTCCAGTCCATGCAGAGGTCGCGGCTGATATGATTCTCCTCGACGCCGTAGCGCGCGCACAGCGCGGCGACTTCGTGGCGGAGGTCTTGATCGGTCGGCAGCGACCTCAACAGATCGTGGAGCCGGTCATAGGCCGCCTGCTTGGCCGCAGGCGTCGCGGCGTCGAGGCCCATGGCCTTGCCGGCGATCTCGCAATCGATGCGATCGGCGCCGGCGACCAGCCGCTCCAGCGCGAGCCACCACAGCCGCCCGGTCCCATCGGCGAAATCGCTGGTCACGTAGACCGTGCACGGCGCGTCGAACTCCGCGAGCAATGGCAGGGCGAAGTCGCGATTGTCGCGATAGCCGTCGTCGAACGTCATGCAGGCGAAGCGGCGCGAAAAATCACCGGCGCTCATCCGCCGATGCATTTCGTCCATGGTCACGATGTCGATGTCGAGCGCGCGCAGATGCGTCAGCGTCAGACGCAGGAAGTCCGGCGTGATTTCGAGATGGCGATTGGGTTGAAACGCCGCGGCGCGGGCCGGCCGGACGTGGTGCAGCATGAAGATCGTTCCGATTCCGGCAAAGATCGGACGCAGCACGCGATGGGCGCCGGTGAAATACAGCGCTTCCAGGCCGGCGCGAATGACGTTGTGACGAAACTGCTTCATCGATGAGCCGGCCAGACGGTGTCCCGCCCACCCTAGCCGTGCCGGCTGAACAAACGGTTATTCGCCGCCATGCCGTGTCACGTGCTGCCGGATTGCGTTGACAGCCCGGCAACGGTTTGATTTCTCTATGATTCCGGACCAGCAGGACAACGCATGCGCGGACTCTTCAGATCGAGCAGCAAATGGTGGCCGGGTCTGATTCCGCTGGGCGTGTTGTGGGCGATCGCGGCGTGGGTCACCACGCCGCCGGTCGAGGCCGATCTGGCCGGACGCGCGACCGAATCGCTGCAGGGCACCGTGCTCGACAAGACGCGCAT
>CAXUBE010000050.1:9641-12602 GCA_964249215.1 uncultured Rhodopseudomonas sp.
AGACCGACATGCCGTGCCAGGACGTGCAGCGCTGGACGCGCATCGCGGCGGCGGGGCGCGACGTCGGCTTCGCTGCGGAGGCGTTTTCCGAGGCCGGCCGCCGCAGCGCGGTCGCCGCGGTGGAGGCGGTGCCCGGCATCCGCATCGTCAATGACGAAACCCGGCTGGTGCCGGAAGCCTCGCCGTTCGTGTGGTCGATCGAACGCGACGTCGTCCGGGTGACGCTCGGCGGCAGCGCACCGCTGCCTGCGAGCAAGGGGCGATTGCTCGACGCGGCCCGCGCTGCCGTGAACGGCACCGAAGTGGTCGATCACCTCAATCTTGCGCGCGGCGCGCCGCCGCGTTTCGACGCCGCGGCATTGCTGCTGACCGACCAGATCGGCAAGCTCAAGGAAGGCAAGATCGTGCTGAGCGACGGCAAGGTCAGCCTGTCCGGGATGGCGCGCGACCTCGGCGGACGCGAAGCGGTCGCGGCGGCGCTGAAGAACCTGCCGGACGGCTACGCGGTGGCCAACGAGATCAAGGCGCCGCCCTACGTGTTCCAGGCCTACAAGGATCCGGTCGCCGGCACGGTGACGATCAGTGGCTACGTGCCCGACAACAACGTGCATGCGGCGCTCGCCGCCGCGGCGTCGCGTAAATTCTTCGGCGACAAGATCGTCGACAATCTCAAGGCCTCGATCGGCGCGCCGCAGGGTTTTTCCAATGCGGTGGTGCCGGCGCTGGGCGCCCTGTCGCGGCTCTCGACCGGGACGCTGATGGTGTCGGACCGCGAGGTGATGCTGTCGGGCGACGCGCTGTACGACTCCGCCACCGGACAAATTCGTGGCGGGCTGACCAGGGAATTGCCGCAGGGTTGGCAGGTCAAGGCCGAGATCACGGTCAAGCCGCCGGCGGCCCCGGTCGACCAGACCGTGTGCCAGCAATTGTTCAACGACACGCTCGCCCGCGGCGGCATCCGCTTCGAAACCGGCCGCGCCGCCATCGATCCGGATTCGGCAGGGCTGCTCGATCGGCTGGTCGAGACCGCGTTGCGCTGTCCGAACGCCGGCGTCGAGATCATCGGCCACACCGACGGCGACGGCGACCAGGCGTTCAACCAAGGCCTGTCGGAAAAGCGCGCACAGGCGGTGTCTGACTATCTTGTGCGCGCCGGCCTGCCCGCCGATCATTTCGAGGCCAGCGGCGCCGGCAGCACGCAGCCGATCGCCACCAACGACACCGACGAAGGCAAGGCGCAGAACCGCCGCATCGAATTCGTGGTGAGGTAGACGCATGTTTTATCTCGCGAGCCTGTATTGGCCCTGGCTGCTGGGCGCGGTGCTGCTGGGTTTCCTGATCGGCTGGATCGCCGTGGTTCACCGCAGCCACGGCCTGTCGCGGCGGACGTCCTGGTGGGTGGCAGGCATGATCGCCGCATCGCTCGCCGTGGCGTCGGCGCGGCTGTTGCCGGGCCGGCCGGGCTATTGGCTTGACCTTGGCCTTGTCATGATTGCAGCGTATCTGTCGGGTTGTGCCATGGGATCGCGGATGCGCCATTGGGTGATCTCGCGATACGTGCATGCCGGATGAAACCGCGGCAGTGTCCGTCAGCCGACCTTATGTGGTGGAATTGCATTCGAGGTTGAGATGCTGGTAGCAATTCGCAGGGCGCTCGCGTTTCTGCGCGAGAAGCAGATCCTGCACAAACTCGGTGTTGCCATCAGCGTCGCGGTGATCGCAGTCGCGTGTTCCGTTCTCTACCACATGCTGCGCGACATCGATGTCGAGGACGTTTTCGAGGCCATCAAGCAGACCGACTTGAGTTCGGTGGCGCTCGCCGCGCTGTTCGTCGGCGCGGGCTATTTCACGCTGACGTTCTATGACTGGTTCGCGGTGCGCGCGATCGGCCGCGGCGATATTCCTTACCGCACCAACGCGCTCGCCGCCTTCACCAGCTATTCGATCGGCCACAATATCGGCGCCAGCGTATTGACGGGCGGCGCGGTGCGTTACCGCATCTATTCGGCGTGGGGGCTGGACGGCATCGACGTCGCGAAAATCTGCTTTCTCGCCGGCCTCACATTCTGGCTCGGCAACGCCGCGGTGCTGGGCCTCGGCATCGCCTATCATCCGGAAGCCGCCGCCGCGATCGACCAGATGCCGGCCTGGCTCAATCGCGTGCTGGCGATCGCGATCCTGATCGCGCTGTTCTGCTATGTGGCATGGGTCTGGATCAAACCGCGCCGCGTCGGGCGCGGTCCGTGGACCGTGATGCTGCCGGGGGGTCCGCTGACGCTGCTGCAGATCGCGATCGGGATCGTCGATCTCGGCTTCTGCGCGCTGGCGATGTATGTGCTGGTGCCCGACGAGCCCAATCTCGGTTTCGTCGTCGTGGCGGTGATCTTCGTGTCGGCGACGCTGCTCGGATTCGCCAGTCATTCGCCGGGCGGGCTCGGCGTGTTCGACGCCGCGATGCTGGTCGGGCTGTGGCAGATGGACAAGGAAGATCTGCTCGCCGGCATGCTGCTGTTCCGCGTGCTGTATTACATCGCGCCGTTCGTTATTTCCGTCGTGATATTGTCGCTGCGCGAGATCATCATCGGCGCGCGCCTGAAACGCGTGCGCAGACTCGCCGAGGCGCTCGTTCCGCAGCCGGTCCGCGTAGACGTCTCGACGGGATAGCAGCATGACCCTCCCGGCGCCCGACCGGCCTGCCTCAGGCGGATCGCCGGCCCGGACGACGAGCCGGCAGGCGTCGTCGCCGCTCTCGTCATGGCCGGAGCGCTTGCGGCGGTCCGCGCTCATCCTGCTCGTGGCCGGACTCGTAATGGCGGCATTGGTCGGGGTCGGGCAATCGACGGCGGGCGCGGCGCTGGTCGCCTTCGCCTGCGTTTTTGCCGCGGCGCTGGTGCCGTGGCGGTTGCCCGAGGCCGCGCCCTCGCGCGAGGATACGCTCGGCGTCAATCCGGTGCATGCCCC
>CAXUBE010000051.1:0-12500 GCA_964249215.1 uncultured Rhodopseudomonas sp.
GCCTTGCGCAGGCATATAGGTCGTCGAAGCCTCGCCGCGCGACGAAGCCTGCGCGACCATCGAGGCCGATCCGCCGGGAAGCGGCGCAACCGGCACGCCCTGATGCGCGGCGCGCATGAAGCGCGTCCACACCTCCACCGGCAAGCCGCCGCCGGTGGCCTTTTTGGTCGGCGAATTGTCGTCATTGCCGAGCCAGACGCCGGTGACGAGGTTGGCGGTGTAGCCGATGAACCAGGCGTCGCGGAAATCCTGGCTGGTGCCGGTCTTTCCCGCGGCGCTCCAGCCCGGCAGCTCGGCCTTGCGCGCCGTGC
Organism: uncultured Rhodopseudomonas sp.; assembly: GCA_964249215.1. Taxonomy (GTDB): domain Bacteria; phylum Pseudomonadota; class Alphaproteobacteria; order Rhizobiales; family Xanthobacteraceae; genus CAXUBE01. The sequence goes on from CAXUBE010000051.1 coordinate 312, forward strand.
CCGACAGCAGCGTCTCCTGCATCATGGTGTTCATCATCGCCACGCTGCGCGGATCGATCACCTGCGCCGACGCATCGTCCGGGCGGGCATACAGCACCTTGTTGCCGTCGATGGTGCGGATGCGGTTGACGACGTGCGGCGAGACGCCGAGGCCGCCATTGGCGAACGGCGCATAAGCGCCGACCAGTTCGGTGAGCGAGACTTCCGACGTGCCGAGCGCGATCGAGGCATTGGCGTCGAGCTTGGAGGAAATGCCGAGCCGATGCGCGGTACGCACCACGCTCTTCGCCCCGACTTCGAGCCCGAGCCGCACCGCCACGGTGTTCAGCGACATCGCCAGCGCCTGCGTCAGCGTCACCGCGCCGAAATATTCGCGGCTGTAGTTCTCCGGCTTCCATCCCTTGACGTCGAGCGGCGCATCCTGCCGGATCGTCTCCGGCGTCAGCCCGGATTCGATCGCGGTGAGATACACGAACGGCTTGAACGCCGAGCCGGGCTGGCGCTTGGCGGTCACCGCGCGGTTGAACTGGCTCTCCGCGTAGTTGCGCCCGCCGACCATCGCGCGCACCGCGCCGTCCGGTGACATCGCCACCAGCGCTCCCTGGCTGACGTTGAACTTGACGCTCTTGGCGGCGAGTTCGTCGATCACCGAACTTTCGGCCACCGCCTGCAGCTTCGGATCGATCGATGTCTCGACCACGATGCTCTGGTCGATCTGGCCGACCAGATCGTCCAGCACTTCGCCGATCCAGTCGGCGACGTAGTTGACGGTGCCGGCGCCGCTCGGCTTCACGGTGTAAAGCGGGTTGGCGATCGCCGCCTGCGCCTGCGCCTCGCTGATGAATTTGGCATCCGCCATCGCCGCGAGCACGGTCTGCGCGCGCTTCTCGGCGCCTTCCGGGTTGCGGTTGGGCGCGAGGCGCGACGGCGACTTCACGAGGCCGGCGAGCATAGCGGCTTCCGCGATCGTCACGCCGCGCGCGGATTTGCCGAAATAGCGCTGCGCCGCGGCCTCGACGCCGTAGGCGCCCGAGCCGAAATACACCCGGTTCAGATAGAGCTCGAGGATCTCGTTCTTGGAATGCTTGCGCTCCAGCCACAGCGCGAGTTCGACCTCCTGCAGCTTGCGCTGCATGGTGCGCTCCTGGGTCAGGAACAGGTTCTTGGCAAGCTGCTGGGTCAGCGTCGAGCCGCCCTGCGACACGCCGCGATGCAGCACATTGGTGACCGCGGCGCGCAGGATGCCGGTCGGGTCGACGCCGACATGCTGGTAGAAGCGGCGGTCCTCGATGGCGATGAACGCTTTCGGCAGATAAGCCGGCAAATCCTTCAGCGCGACGTTGGTGCCGGCCATCTCGCCGCGCGTCGCAAGCTGGCCGCCGTCCAGCCCGACGATCACGATGGTGGGCGGGCGCTTGGGGATTTCCAGCGACTGGATCGCCGGCAGATGCGCGCCGACATAGACCATCACGCCGGCCACCGCCAGCACCGCCCAGATGCCGGCGACCGCGCTCCAATACGCCACGCGGTAGATCAGGCTGCGGGCCTTGCCGCGTGGCCGGCTGTTGCGCGATTTCGGCGCGCGCGGCGCATCGCCGCCGCCGGTTTTGCTCTTGGCGGAAGCGGATTTGGCTTTGCGCGGTTCGTCGTCAGCGGCGGCCACGCGATCCTGCGGGGACAGACGCAGGCCGGCGAGCGACGCGGTCAGACCGAAGGTCGGCTCCCGCCGCCCGCCGCCGTTCTTCTTTCCCAACGCCATACGCCCACACCACGCAGCGAGAGGCCGATCCGATTCATCGGCGTATCGGTTCAACCGAATGGATCATGCCTTGAAATGCGAGCCTAGCCGGCGGGGTTTAAAGCGGCGTTAAGCGAAGATTAATTGCGGGCGGGTCTCGCTGCCTGGAGCAGGATCCGGAAAAGTGGATACCGGTTTTCCGAAAGATCATGCTCAAACATAACAATAGAGCGGGATGACGATTAGAAGAGAAGTCATCGCGCTCTATGCAAGCCAGATCAACGCCAGCGCCAGCGCGGCCGGCGCGGCCTGCACGTAGAGAATCCGGCGGCTGACGGTAGCTGCGCCGTAGCAGCCGGCCACGATCACGCAGACCAGGAAGAACGTTTCGATCTGCAAGGCGAACACGGCATCGGGATGCAGCAGTCCGCAGATCAGTCCGGCGGCGAGGAAACCGTTGTAGAGTCCCTGATTGGCGGCGAGCACCGCGGAGGCGGCGGCCTGCTCCGGCGTGTTGCTGAAAGTCGTCAGCCCGAGCGGCCTGGTCCAGAGGAACATCTCCAGCACCATGAAGTACACATGCAGCGCCGCGACCAGCACGACGAGAATATTGCCGACGACGATCATCGTGATGGCCTTTCGTTTTCTTCCGTCATTCCGGGATGCGCGCTTTTGCAGCGCAGGCCCGCAATCCATAATCCCCGTCCGGGAGTATGGATTCCGGGTTCGCTCGCCGCTCACGCGGCTCGCGCCCCGGAATGACGGGGTGTAATCCGACGTAGCACATACGGCCAGCCGCATGACGCTCACGCCGGCCGCTTCTCGGCGGCGTCGGCATCGGCGAGCAGATGAATCAGCGCGCGCTTGATCGCGGCCTGGCGGGTGGGCGCGGTGATCTGCGCGCCGAGCAGGTCGGTGACGTAGAAGACGTCGCGTGCGCGCTCGCCGAAGGTCGCGACATGCGCCGAGGCGATGTTGAGGTTGAGTTTCGAGATCGAGGTCGTGAGCTGATACAACAGGCCCGGTCGGTCGAGGCCGGATACCTCGATTACCGTGTAGCGATCCGACCACTGGTTGTTGATGATCACTTCCGGCTCGACGACGAACGCCTTCAACTTGCCGCGGCCGGCGCGGCGCGCGACCACGTCGGGCAGCCGCAGCTTGCCTTCCAGCACGTCCTCGATCATCTCGCCGATCCGCGTGGCGCGGCGGCCCTCGTCCTCGTCGCGGTCGTATTCGCGGGTGATCGCGATGGTGTCGAGCGCGCGGCCGTCGGTGGTGGTGTAGATCTGCGCATCGACGATGTTGGCGCCGGCCGAGGCGCAGGCCCCGGCGATGATCGACAGCAGCCAGGGATGGTCGACGGCGAGGATCGTCAGTTCGGTGACGCCGCGCCCCTCGTCGAAGCCGACATTGATCGCGAGCTTGTGGCCCGCCTGTTCCGAGGCGCGCAGGAAACGGGCATGGCGGATCTTGCGCGGCAGTTCGACCTTGAGCCAGTACGCCGGATAATGCCGCGCGATATAGCCGTCGAGTTCGTCCGCCGGCCAGTCGGTGTAGGCGGCGCGGAATTCGGCCTGCGCCATCGCGATGCGGCGCGCGCGGTTGACCTCGGAGAAGCCGCCGGTGAGCACCGGCTCGGTCTCGTAATACAGCGTGCGCAGCAATTGCGCCTTCCAGCCGTTCCAGACGCCGGGACCGACGCCGCGGATGTCGGCGGTGGTGAGGATCGTCAGCAGCTTCATCTGCTCGACCGATTCCACCACCGCGGCGAAGTTCTCGATGGTCTTGTGATCGGACAGGTCGCGCGATTGCGCCACCGTCGACATCACCAGATGCTGCTCGATCAGCCAGGCGACGAGCGCGGTGTCGGCGGCGTTGAAACCGAGCCGCGGGCAGAGCCGCCGCGCGACCCGCGCGCCGACGATCGAATGATCCTCGGGCTGGCCCTTGGCGATGTCGTGCAGCAGCACGGTGATGTAGATCACCGCGCGGTGTTCGGGGCGGATCTTGCGCATCAGGTCCGAGGCGACGATGAATTCCTCGTGGTTGCCCCGCTCGATCTCCTGCAGGTGCCCGACGCAGCGCAGCAAATGCTCGTCGACGGTGTAGTGATGATACATATTGAACTGCATCATCGACACGATCCGGCCGAAGGCGCGGATGAAACGGCCGAGCACGCCGGCCTCGTTCATCCGCCGCAGCACGGTCTCGGCGTTGTCCGAGGTCAGGATCTCGATGAACAGCCGGTTGGCTTCCGGATTTTCGCGCAGCGATCCGTTGATCAGCCGCAGCGAGCGCGTCGCCGCTCGCATCGCGTCCGGATGAAACGCGAGGTTGTTCTTCTGCGCCAGCCGAAACACCCGGATCAGATTGACCGGGTCCTGCGCGAACACGTTGGGGGCGGCGAGGTTGATGCGGTTGTGGTCGATGACGAAATCGTCGCTGTCCGGCACCCGGCGGCGCGTCGCGCTCGGCCGCAGCTTCGCCATCATGCGCGACAGCGCGGGCAGCGGCTTGGCCTGCTGGTCTTCGAGCTTCGCGCACAGGATCGCGGTGAGATCGCCGACGTCCTTGGCGATCAGGAAGTAGTGTTTCATGAAGCGCTCGACGTCCTGCATGCCGGGATGCGAGGTGTAGCCGAGCCGGATCGCGATATCGCGCTGCAGGTCGAACGAAAGCCGTTCTTCGGCACGGCCCGCGACGAAGTGGATGTTGCAGCGGACCGACCACAGGAAATCCTCGCAGCGGCGGAAGGTGCGGTATTCCTTCGCGTCGAACACGCCATGCTCGACAAGCTGATGCGTTTCGCGCACCCGGTAGACGTATTTCGCGATCCAGAACAGCGTGTGCAGGTCGCGCAGGCCGCCCTTGCCGTCCTTGACGTTCGGCTCGACCAGATAGCGCGACTGCCCCGCGCGGCGGTGGCGCTCCTCGCGCTCGGCGAGCTTGGCGGTGACGAATTCGGCCGCGGTGCCTTCGACGACTTCCTTGTCGAAGCGCTCGACCAGTTCGTCATACAGCGCCTGGTCGCCGGTGAGAAAACGCGTCTCCAGCACCGCGGTGCGGATCGTCATGTCGCCGCGCGCCTGGCGGATGCATTCGTCGACCGAGCGGGTGGCGTGCCCGACCTTCAGGCCGATGTCCCACAGGCAGTACAGGATCGCCTCGGCGACCTGCTCGCCCCAGGCGGTCTGCTTGTAGGGCAGGATGAACAGCAGATCGATGTCGGACTCCGGCGCCATCAATCCGCGGCCGTAGCCGCCGGTGGCGACCACCGCCATGCGTTCGCCGTCCGACGGTGTCGTCGAGTGATAGAGATGGCTGGTCGCCGCCGAAAACAGCATGCCGATGATTGCGTCCTGGACGAAACACAGCCGCTCGGCGCAGCGCCGGCCGTGGCGATCCCGCAGCAGCACCGCTTGCGTGGCCTCGCGCGCCTGCAGCAGTTCCGCCTTCATCAGTTGCGCAAGCGCGGCGCGGAATACATCCCCGTGGCCGGCATGCTTGAGCGCGAGCGCATCGATCGCCGCGGTAATGCGCGGGGTGTCGAAACGTTCGTCGACGGCGATCCTTTGTTGGGCCACGAGCGTATGCATCGACACCCGGATAACGGACCGCGCCGGCGCTGTCACGGCCCATTGTTCGCCGGCAGCCGCGTCATGCTGATTTTTCGCGATGCGGCGGAAAATCGTTCCAGCGCGACGGCTTTGCCGGCAGTTTTTTTCTGGTTGACGGGACGAAGTAACTGTTTGAAAAAAAGGTTGTTTCGGCGACACCATCGAGTTCTTCGCCGCCTCGCTTGAATGGGCGCGATGCAAGCGCATTTCGCGCCGCCGCTCGCGAATACCCGTGCTCGCGAATATCCAGGAGAGAGATCATGTCGAACATATCACGGCGCGCCTTTTCGGCGTCGCTCGCCGCAGCCGCGCTGCTGCCGCTCGCCGCGCGCGCCGCCGACGCGCCGAAGGAAATCCGGCTCGACTGGGCGACCTACAATCCGGTCTCGATCATTCTCAAGCAGCAAGGCCTGCTGGAGAAGGAGTTCGCGAAGGACAATATCAGCATCGTCTGGGTGCAATCGGCGGGCTCCAACAAGGCGCTCGAATTTCTCAACGCCGGCTCGATCGATTTCGGCTCGACCGCGGGCTCCGCGGCGCTGGTCGCGAAGATCAACGGCAATCCGATCAAATCGGTTTACGTCTATTCCCGGCCCGAATGGACCGCCCTGGTCACCGCCAAGGACTCCAAGATCGCGTCGGTTGCCGACCTCAAGGGCAAGCGCGTCGCGGTGACCCGCGGAACCGATCCGCACATCTTCCTGGTGCGCGCGCTGCTCGATGCCGGCCTGACCGAAAAGGACATCACGCAGGTGTTGCTGCAGCACGCCGACGGCAAGACCGCGCTGATCCGCGGCGACGTCGACGCCTGGGCGGGACTCGATCCGATGATGGCGCAGGCGGAGATCGAGGACGGCGCGAAATTGTTCTTCCGCAAGCCCGATGCCAATACCTGGGGCATCCTCAACGTCCGCGAGCAGTTCCTGAAGGACAATCCGGACCTCGCGCGCCGGGTGCTGGCGGTCTACGAGGAAGCGCGCAAATATTCGGTGGCGAATTACGACGAGCTGAAGAAGGCGTTCATCGGCGTCACCAAGCTGCCGGAGAGCGTGGTCGACAAGCAGCTCAAGGAGCGCACCGAACTCACGCACAGCCGGATCGGCGCGCCGCAGCGCGACTCGATGCTGGCGGCCGGACTGGCGCTGCAGCAGGCCGGCGTGATCGACGCGAAGGTCGACGTCAAAGCGACGCTGGACGCGCTGATCGACGACCAGGTGCCGCTGCCGAAGAGCTGAGGGACGGCAAGCACGGCGTCATCGCCCGGCTTGACCGGGCGACCAGTATTACAGGTGCTGTAACGCACCCGATCATGCGCTCTGGAATACTGGGTCCCCGCCTTCGCGGGGAGGACGCCGTATGCGACGCGGGGTCTCGCCCTATTCACCACCTTGCAATCCTGCGCGAGTCCCGGTTTGGCTATGGCGATGACGCTCGAGACATCCGCCCCTGCCGCGATCGATGGCGCCGATGCCGCTGCGCGTCCGGCGTCGCCGGGACGCGCACGGCGGATGGCGCGGCCGCTCTTGGGCCTGCTGCTGCCGGTCGGCGTCGCGCTGGCATGGGAACTCATCGTCTGGTCCGGCTGGTCCAACGGCCGGCTGGTGCCGCCGCCGAGCAAGGTCTTTGCGAACATCATGGAGCTGGCGCGCAGCGGCGAGTTGCTGCGCCATGTCGCCGCGACGCTGACCAGAGTTGCCGCCGGGTTCGGCTTCGGCGTCGTCGCCGGCACGCTGTTCGGCGCGGTCTGCGGTTATTGGCTGTCGGCGCGGCGGCTGCTCGATCCGACCGTGCAGGCGCTGCGCGCGATCCCGTCGATCGCCTGGGTGCCGCTGTTCATCCTGTGGCTCGGCATCTTCGAAACCTCGAAAGTCGCGCTGATCGCGGTCGGCGTGTTCTTCCCGGTCTATCTCGGGGTGATGGGCGCGATCCGCTCGGTCGACCGCAAGATCGTCGAGGTCGGCCGCACCTTTCGCCTGAGCGGTCCGGCGATGATCCGGCGCATATTGCTGCCGGCGGTGCTGCCGGCCTACGTGGTAGCGCTGCGGGTCGGCCTCGGGCTCGGCTGGATGTTCGTGGTCGCCGCCGAATTCATGGGCGCGTCCGAAGGGCTCGGCTATCTTCTGATCGACGGCCAGCAGCTCGGCAAGCCGGCGCAGATCCTCGCGGCGATCGTGATCTTCGCCTTGCTCGGCAAGACCACCGACTGGCTGATCGAGATCGCCTCGGCTCCTTTGTTGCGCTGGCAGGACGCCTTCAAGGACGAAGGCGACGCCTGATGCTTGTGCTTGATCGGCTCGGCAAGACCTATCCGAACGGTGTGCACGCGCTGGAGCGGTTCTCCGGCGGCATCGAGCCCGGCGAGATCGTCGCCATCATCGGCGGCTCCGGCTGCGGGAAATCGACGCTGCTGCGCGCCATCGCGGGCCTCGATCGCGCGAGCCGCGGCGCGATCACGCTCGACGGCGAGAGCGTCACGGCGCCGCATCCCAAAATCGGCATCATCTTCCAGGAGCCGCGGCTGCTGCCGTGGCTGACGGTGGCGGACAATATCGGCTTCGGCCTGTCCGGCCTCCCCGCGGCCGAGCGCCGCGCCCGCGTCGCGCAGGCGCTGGAGCGCGTCGGGCTGTCCGACAAGGCCGACGCCTGGCCGCGCGAACTTTCCGGCGGGCAGGCGCAGCGCGTGGCGATCGTGCGCGCGCTGGTGCCGCGGCCGGAAGTGCTGCTGCTCGACGAGCCGTTCTCGGCGCTCGATGCGTTCACGCGCCGCGATCTGCAGGACCATCTGCTCGATTTGTGGACCGACACGCGGCCGACCTTGATGCTGGTGACGCACGAGGTCGAGGAGGCGGTGGTGCTCGCCGACCGCGTGCTGGTGATGCGGCCCCGACCCGGGCGGCTGTTCGACGAGATCGCCATCAACCTGACAAGGCCGCGTGACCGCGCCTCGCCCCTGTTCGAGGCGTTCAAGCAGCGGGTCCACACGGCGTTGGACCGTTCGCTCGATCGCAGCGTGCCGGATGCAGAACCGAAATCCGGCGTGGGCGAGGCGATGTGGTGGTGACATCGCCGCCATCCGCCCTTAAATACCGGTGCAATTTCGAGGAGAGCATCATGGATGCCGCCACGCTTCGCGCCACGCAGGCCCCGATCAAGGAGCTCTACAAGTCCGATCCGAAGGCGGCGATGATCACGCTGAAGGCCAAAGGCTCGATCGAGGCCGAAGGCATCGCCTGCAAGGTCGAGACCGGACGTGCGATCGAACTGGCGGGCCTGCATCCGGCGACCGGCGGCTCCGGACTTGAACTCTGTTCCGGCGACATGCTGCTGGAGGCCTTGGTGGCCTGCGCCGGCGTGACGCTGAAATCGGTGTCGACCGCGATCGACGTTCCGCTGTCGGTCGGCAATGTGGTGGCCGAAGGCGATCTCGATTTTCGCGGCACGCTCGGCGTCGACAAGGAAGCCCCGGTCGGCTTCGCCGAGATCCGGCTGCGCTTCGACGTCGGTACAGACGCGCCGCAGGACAAGCTCGATCTGCTGCTGAAACTCACCGAGCGCTATTGCGTGGTGTATCAGACCATCAAGAACGGCCCGAAGGTCTCGGTCGCGATGCAGCGGCTGTAGCCGCCTCCATGGCCGCCGCCTCGCACCCCGCCGTTTCGCCGCTCGCCCCGGTCGATGTTCCGCAGATGCCGGCGATCGCCGGCGTGCGGCTCGCCACCGCCGCGGCCGGCATCCGCTACAAGAACCGCACCGACGTGCTGCTGGTCGCGCTCGATCAAGGAACGACGGTCGCCGGCGTCTTCACGACCTCGAAATGCCCGTCGGCGCCGGTCGAATGGTGCCGCGCCAAGCTGAAGGGCGGGAAGGCCCGCGCATTGGTGGTCAATTCCGGCAACGCCAACGCCTTCACCGGCAAGACCGGCCGGGTCGCCACCGCTTTGACGGCGTCGATCGGCGCAAAGGCGCTTCGCTGCGCCGCCGGCGAGATTTTTCTCGCTTCCACCGGCGTGATCGGCGAGCCGCTCGATGCGCGCAAGTTCGACGGCGTGCTCGGCAGCCTCGCAGCCGCGGCCGAACCAGACGGCTGGATGGACGCCGCGCGCGCGATCATGACCACCGATACCTTTCCGAAGGTCGCGACCGCGACCGTGAAGCTAGGCCCGGCCAGCGTCACCATCAACGGCATGGCCAAGGGCGCCGGCATGATCGCGCCGGACATGGCGACCATGCTGGCGTTCGTGTTCACCGACGCGCCGATCGCAGCGCCCGCGTTGCAGGCGCTGCTCAAGAGCGGCGTCGCCGACACTTTCAACGCCGTCACCATAGACGGCGATACCTCCACCTCCGACACGCTGCTGGCGTTCGCGACCGGCGCCGCCGCCGGCCGCGGCGCGCCGAAAATCTCGCGCGCGTCCGATCCGCGGCTGAAGGCATTCACGAAAGCGTTCAACGCGGTGCTGGCCAACCTCGCCGAACAGGTGGCGCGTGACGGCGAGGGCGCGCGCAAGCTGGTCGAGATCATCGTCGAGGGCGCCACCTCCAAGGCCTCGGCGCGCAGGATCGCGATGTCGATCGCCAATTCGCCGCTGGTGAAGACCGCGATCGCCGGCGAGGACGCCAATTGGGGCCGCGTGGTGATGGCGGTCGGCAAGGCCGGCGAACCGGCCGACCGCGACAGGCTGTCGATCTCGTTCAACGGCATCCGCGTCGCCAGCCGCGGCGCGCGCGATCCGTCCTATGACGAGGCGGAAGTGTCGAACGCGATGAAGAATCCGGAAATCCGGATCAAGGTCGCGCTCGGCCTCGGAAAGGGCCGCGACCGCGTGCTGACCTGCGATCTCACCAAGGAATACATCGCCATCAACGGCGATTACCGCTCGTGAATTGACAGCGCCCGCTCCGTCGGGGGAGGGTATGGCGCTGCGGGCTTAAGCGATGCAGGGCCGGGAATGAGACGAGGTTTCGCGGGCGGATACGCTGTTTGCGCGGCCACGCTGTGGGCCGCGGTGGCGCTCGCCGCGACCGAGAGCGCGACCAATTCCACCACCGCCGGCGAGGCGGCGGAAATCGGCCATCACGCGCGCTGGAACACGAAATGCGAATCGCTGGCCGCGCCGCGCGTGACCATCGAACAGCCGCCCGGCCATGGCCGCGTCTGCCTCAGCGAAGGCCCGGTCCAGCCGGAGATGTCGCGCTCCGGCGTGGCGCTGAACTGCGTCGGCAAGACCGTGCAGGGGCTGCACGTGGTCTACAGCCCGCACCGCGAATTCACCGGCGTCGACACGCTGCGCTACGGCCTCGACGCTCCGGAGGGTCATGTGTCTCGCGACGTCTCGATCGTGATCCGCCCCGCGCCGGGTTCGTTCGAGCCGGGACTTGCCGCGGGCGCCGAGGTGCAGGCGCCCGGGCCGATGCCGGAATGCCCGCCGCGGCCGGTCTCGTGACCGGCATAAACGCAGCGATTGCGGCCCGGTGATGAAGCTGCTGCTGGTGGTCGCCTGCGCGCTGGTCGATGCCGACAACCGCGTGCTGGTCGCGCAGCGCCCGCCGGGAAAGACGCTCGCGGGCCTGTGGGAATTTCCCGGCGGCAAGCTCGATCCGGGCGAGCGCCCGGAGCCGGCGCTGATCCGCGAATTGCGCGAGGAAATCGGCATCGACGTGAAGGAGGCGTGCCTGGCGCCGCTGACTTTCGCCAGCCACGCCTACGACGAGTTTCATCTGCTGATGCCGCTTTACATCTGCCGGCGCTGGGAGGGCGTGGTCGCGGCGCGTGAGGGCCAGCAACTGGCCTGGGTGCGCGCCAACCGATTGCGCGACTATCCGATGCCGCCGGCGGATATCCCGCTGATCCCGCATCTGATCGATCTACTGATGTGAGCGTTACGTCCTTCGCTTCACCGCGGCCTCGAGGCTTGCGGTCGCGGAGCCTGGCTGCAGCGGCTTCTGCTGACTGTCGTGCGGCGCCCAGCCCGACAGCCAGATGATCTCGAAGGTCGCGCGGATGCGCCCGTCGCCGTCGGCGAACTGCGCGCCATAGAGCTGCGCCATCCGCAGCAGCGTCGCGCGGCGCATCGGCGTGCGGCGGCGCTCGCGCAGGATATTGGCGGCGCCCATCCGCCGCAGATCCTGCATCAGCGCGAAGGCGTCGTCGTAGCGCACCACCACGCGGTCGACGTCGGTCACCGGCAGCGCGAATCCGGCGCGCTGCAACAGCGCGCCGATGTCGCGCAAATCCGCCACGGGCGCGACATGCGGCGACACGCCGCCTTCCAGCTCGGCCTCGGCCTGCGCGAACGCCTGCCGCAGTTCGCTCAGCGTGTCGCCGCCGGTCATCGCCGCCAGCAGCAGCCCGTCCGGTTTCAGCGCGCGGCGCAATTGCGCGAGCACGCCGGGCAGGTCGTTCACGAATTGCAGCGCCAGCGCCGACACCACGAGGTCGAGCGATTCCGGCTTCAGGTGCAACGCTTCGGTGGCGGCTTGGTCGACAGCGATGTGCGTGATCGATCCGACCCGCGGCGGCGCAACCGGCAACGCGCGACCCGGCGTCCACAAATCGACGGCCTGCACGAAATCGCGCAGAACCGCCTGCAGACGCTAGTTTGCACAAGCTCGATCGGTCCGGGCGCGACAAACATGGTCACCGGGGCTGCACTTGCCACCATCAACAGACTGCCGGTTCTGCTTCTGCCAGGTGATATTTTCGCCCGACGTGACGTGGCCCCAGTGCTGCAACAATTGGAATCGGAGCATTCTCAAGACGTATCTGTGAACGAGTGCTTCAAGCCGGTTTCTCGGTATTGGGATCGGATCAATCGTCCAGCGCAGCTGTTG
>CAXUBE010000052.1:0-2012 GCA_964249215.1 uncultured Rhodopseudomonas sp.
GTTGCGGCGGCGACCGAGGCGGCGGGGCCGGCCGGGATCGCCGGCACGGGCGCGGGCGCCGTCACCTTCGCGACGGCCTTGTCGCGCAGCACGGGCTGATGTTTCGCGGACGCCTTGTCCGGGACGCTTTTCTCGGCGACCGGCTTGCTCCTGGTCGCGTCGGGCACGCTGCCGGTCTCGGCCGGCGCGTCGGTCAGTTTGACCTCGGCCTTCGCAGGCTTGTCGGCCACGTCGTCGACGCGCTTCGCCGCGACCGAGGCGGCGGGCGCATCCGGCCTGCTGACGATGTAATGGTTAACGATGTATGCACCGATGATGGTGGCGATCACCGACGGCGCGATATCGGATACGAATTTGATGGCGTATTTTTTCAGCATTACCGGTCTTTCCCCGACAGCGGTGATGCGGAAACTTTGAGGCGCATTGAGGGATCAACTGCGACGGATCGGTGGCAATCGCGCCGATCGGCGCGTTTGCGAGTCGACAGCATCGCAAAAGCGCGCTGCCGCTCAACTCGTCTTCAGTTCGACCTCGAGGAAAACGATCTCCTCGCCGGTCTCGTTCCGCACGTCGTGCTCGACGCCGGCTTTGCGGAAATACGACTTGCCTGTAGCGATCGGCGCCTGCGAGCGGCTGCCGTCCGGCGCCACGATGGTCATCACGCCGGTGGTTATCGGCACGATCACGTAGTCCATCCCGTGGATGTGGCGGCCGGTGGCGGCGCCCGGCGCCAGCCGCCATTCGGTGACGCGGACTTCGGGCGTATCCTGCTGGACATCGGATCTGGCGGCGAGCATCGGCTCACATCCCCTTGACGATGTTCTCGGTCATCTTCTTGGCGTCGCCGAGCAGCATCATGGTGTTGTCGCGGTAGAACAGCGGATTGTCGATGCCGGCATAGCCGGACGCCAGCGAGCGTTTGATGAACATCACCGTGCCGGCCTTCCAGACCTGCAGCACCGGCATGCCGTAGATCGGCGAGGTCTTGTCGTCCTCGGCCGCGGGGTTGGTGACGTCGTTGGCGCCGATCACGAAAGCGATATCTGCCTGCGCGAATTCGGAGTTGACGTCCTCGAGTTCGAACACCTCGTCATAGGGCACGTTGGCCTCGGCCAGCAGCACGTTCATGTGGCCGGGCATGCGGCCCGCCACCGGATGAATCGCGTACTTCACCTCGACGCCCTCTTTCTTGAGATTGTCGGCCATCTCCCTCAAGGCGTGCTGCGCCTGCGCCACCGCCATGCCGTAGCCCGGCACGATGATCACCTTCTGCGCGTTCTTCATGATGAAGGCCGCATCATCCGCCGAGCCGAGCTTGACCGGGCGCACTTCGCCGGTGCCGCCGCCGGCCACCGCGCTCTCGCCGCCGAACCCGCCGAGGATCACCGAGATGAAGCTGCGGTTCATCGCGTGGCACATGATGTAGGACAGGATCGCGCCGGAGGAGCCGACCAGCGCGCCGGTGATGATCAGCGCGGAATTGCCGAGCGTGAAGCCGATGCCGGCCGCGGCCCAGCCGGAATACGAATTCAGCATCGAGATCACCACCGGCATGTCGGCGCCGCCGATCGGAATGATCAGAAGCGCGCCGAGCGCCAGCGCGATGATGGTGATCAGCCAGAAATCGATCGCGCTGCCGGACACCACCAGGCCGACGATGAACACCACCAGCAGGATGCCGAGCACGATGTTGATGACATGGCGGAACGGCAGGATGATCGGCGCGCCGCTCATCCTGCCGGAGAGTTTCGCAAAGGCGATCACCGAGCCTGTGAATGTCAGGGCGCCGATCGCGACGCCGAGCGACATTTCGACCAGGCTCGCGCCGTGGATGTGGCCCGGCGTGCCGATATCGAAGGCCTCGGGCGCGTAGAACGCACCCGCCGCGACCAGCACCGCCGCCATGCCGACCAGCGAGTGAAACGCCGCGACCAGTTCCGGCATCGAGGTCATCGGCACGCGGCGCGGTGATTGCGCGCAGCAAGGCGGCGGATTTTCTTGAGGTGGCGCGC
>CAXUBE010000052.1:2022-2809 GCA_964249215.1 uncultured Rhodopseudomonas sp.
GGTCGCGACCGCGATCGCCATGCCGGTCATGCCGAAGAAGTTGCCCTGCCGGCTGCTGGCAGGGCTGGAAAGCCCGCGCAGCGACAGGATGAACAGGACGCCCGCGACGAGATAGAGGATGGCGGCGAGATTGGCGTTCATTATTAGCCCCCGTGACTGTCATCACCCGCGCAGGCGGGTGATCCAGTATTCCGATACGCATAACTTTGACATGACATGCTCGGCGTACTGGGTGCGCCGCCTCTGCGGGGCATGACGCTTCGCTCAACCGCTCACTTCTGCTTTTTCTTGTACATCGCGAGCATGCGCTGCGTGACGAGAAAGCCGCCGAAGATATTCACCGAGGCGAAGATCAGCGCGACGAAGCCGAACCCCCGCGCGAACACGCCGCCGCTGCCGACCATCGAGACGCCGGCCGCGAGCAGCGCGCCGACCACGATCACGGAGGAGATCGCGTTGGTGACGCTCATCAGCGGGGTATGCAGCGCCGGCGTCACCGACCACACCACGAAGTAGCCGACGAACACGGCGAGCACGAAAATCGACAGCCGGAACACGAAGGGGTCTGCGGCTTGCGCAATATGATCCATCAGAAGCTCCGAGCGATGCCAAGCTCCCTCCCCCCGCCTGCGGGAAGAGGGATGGGGTGAGGGGGCGTTGCGACAAATTCAAACGCGGCTGAGGGCGTGACACAACGCAACGCCCCCTCACCCGACGCCCCATGGCGGGGGGGCCGGGGGTCGCCCGCGTGCCGCCGGCGGGGGGAGGGGGAGGGGGTGATTGGCAA
>CAXUBE010000052.1:2819-12407 GCA_964249215.1 uncultured Rhodopseudomonas sp.
CGACGCACCTTCGCTGTGCTCCGGTGCGTCGACCTCTTCCCGCAGGCGGGGAGAGGTGAAGGAGTTCATTGCAAATCCGTACCGCATCAGGATCACGCCGCCGTCTTGGGCTGGAAGTTCGGATGGATCACCGCGCCATCCCTGGTCAGCGCGGTCGCCTTGACCAGTTCGTCGTCCCACTTCACCGCCACCGACTTGGTGGCCTTGTCGACCATGGTTTCGATGAAGTTGAAGAGATTGCGCGCATAGAGGCTGGAGGCGGAGGCGGCGACGCGCCCGGCGACGTTGGTGAAGCCGACGATCTTGATGCCGCCGACATCGGTCACCTGACCGGCCTGCGCGCCCTCGACATTGCCGCCGCGCTCGATCGCAAGATCGACCAGCACCGAGCCCGGCTTCATCGACGCCACCATGTCTGCGGTGACCAAACGCGGCGCGGGCCGGCCCGGGATCAGCGCTGTGGTGATGATGATGTCCTGCTTCTTGATGTGCTCGGCGGTGAGCGCGGCCTGCTTCGCCCGATACTCCCGCGACATTTCCTTGGCATAGCCGCCTGCGGTCTGCGCGTTCTTGAATTCGTCGTCCTCGACCGCGAGGAATTTGGCGCCGAGCGATTCGACCTGCTCCTTGGTCGCCGGACGCACGTCGGTCGCGGTCACCACGGCGCCGAGCCGGCGTGCGGTGGCGATCGCCTGCAGCCCGGCGACGCCGACGCCCATCACGAAAACCTTGGCGGCGGGGATCGTCCCGGCGGCGGTCATCATCATCGGAAACGCGCGCCCGAACGCCTCGGCGGCTTCGATCACCGCGCGGTAGCCGGCGAGGTTGGCCTGGCTGGAGAGCACGTCCATCACCTGCGCGCGGGTGATGCGCGGCATCAGCTCCATCGCGAACGAGGCGACGCCGGAGTCGGCGATCGCTTTCAGCGCGGCGTCGTTGCCGTAGGGGTCCATGATCGCGATCACCAGCGCGCCGCGCTTGTAGTGAGACAGTTCCGAGGCTTCAGGGCGCTTCACCTTGATGACGATGTCGGCGTCCTTCAACGCATCGGCGCTGACGACGGCCCCGGCCGCGGTGAAGTCGGAATCCGGCATGCCCGACTTGATCCCGGCGCCAGGCTCGATCGCCACGTCCGCGCCGAGCGCCTTGAATTTCTTCACGGTGTCGGGCGTCGCCGCGACGCGCGGCTCGGCCGGGTCGAGTTCCTTGGCTATCGCGATCTTCATGAGGCCTCCGGCTGCGTCGGGTCGTCAACAAGCCGCGCGCGCCGCGCTGTCGCTGCGATGCATATCGAATTGTCAGGTCAGGAATATCGCCATCAGGGCGACAACCGCAATCACGGCGGCGCTGCCGTATTTGACGAGCTTGATGAACCCCTCATAGGTCGCTTCGTGGGCGGGGTAATCGTTGCCGTCGGCGGTCGTATAGGCGACTTCGTTGTGCTCGGCCATCACTATCTCCAGATCGTGTCGCGCGCAAACTCTGCAATTAGCTCAATCTTCTGACCGGGGCAACGCTGCCTCCGCAGGAGCAGCGCCGCGCGCCAGCGACGCCGCCGAGCGAGCGGCGCGATCATTCCGGCCAGTTGTCCCTGATCCAGCGCGTGAGGCTTTCCTCGCTGACTTCGCCTGCGGCGAGGGAGAGGATGATCGAGGTGGATTCGGCGGGGTCGGAATCAAATTGAACGCCGTTTTTCACAAGAAAAATTCTCATGCTCAAAAACGCGATCCGCTTGTTGCCGTCGAGGAAGGCATGGTTCTTTGCCAACCCGTAAGGGTAGGACGCGGCCAATTCGGCGAATCCAGCTTGCTCATAGCGCCATTTGTTGATCGGACGTTCGAGCGCGGAACGCAGCATGCCTTCATCGCGAAGTCCGGGCGCACCGCCGAATCGGCGGAGCTGCCGACCATGAATCGCAACGGCTTGTTCATAGGTGATCCAGCGGGGCTCCTTCTGCTCGCTCATGCGATAACTCGATCATTTCGCAAGCGCCGCGAGCGTGTCCCGGTACTTGTCCATTGTCTGGTCTGCGATTTTCAAGGTCTCTTCAAAATCGGGATCGTAGGGCACGGCCTGAAATCCGCCGCCGGCCAGTTCGGTAAAATGCAGCTCCTGACCGCGCTTGAGGTCGAAACGCTGCATGGCTTCCTTGGGCAACAAAAATCCATCGGAATTGCCGATCTTCTTGATCTCGATTTTCATCGTCATTGCTCCTGATCGGCAACCGCCGTTGGGCCTTGTGGCAGGGCTCGAATTCGATAGTTCAAAAGTGTGTTGTAGAAAATGTATAACAGGAATTTCAGGACTGTTCAACAAATGTTTTACGGTTCACCCCATCATTTCCAGCTCGTCGATCATGCCGGAGATCACCGACAGCCCGCCGTCCCAGAATTTCGGGTCCTTGGCGTCGAGGCCGAACGGCAGCAGCAACTCGGAATAATGCTTGGTGCCGCCGGCGGCGAGCATCGCCAGATAGCGCTCGGCAAAGCCGTCCTGGGCGTGCTCGTACACCGCATAGAGCGAGTTCACCAGGCAGTCGCCGAACGCATAGGCGTAGACGTAAAACGGCGAATGGATGAAGTGCGGGATATACATCCAGAAATTCTCATAGCCGGGGCGGATGTCGATCGACGGGCCGAGGCTCTCGGTCTGCACGCTGAGCCAGATTTCGCCGATGCGCTCGGCCGTGAGTTCGCCGTTGCGCCGCTCGGTGTGGATCGCGCGCTCGAACGTATAGAACGCGATCTGCCGCACCACGGTATTGATCATGTCCTCGACCTTGCCGGCGAGCAGCGCCTTGCGCCGCCGCAGGTTGCCCGTCTGCGACAGCAGGCGCTTGAAAGTCAGCATCTCGCCGAACACGCTGGCGGTCTCGGCGAGGGTCAGCGGCGTCGGCGCCATCAGCGCGCCGTTCGCCGCGGCCAGCACCTGATGCACGCCGTGGCCGAGTTCGTGCGCGAGCGTCATCACGTCGCGCGGCTTGCCCTGGTAATTCATCAGCACGTAAGGGTGCGCCGAGGGCGTGGTCGGATGCGAGAACGCGCCCGGCGCCTTGCCGGGACGCACCGGCGCGTCGATCCAGCGATCGGTGAAAAAACGCTCGGCGATGCGCGCCATCTCCGGCGAAAACGCCTGGTAGGCGGTGAGCACCATGTTCTGCGCTTCCGGCCAGGCGATGGTGCCGGTCGCGGCGAACGGCAGCGGCGCGTTGCGGTCCCAATGCGCGAGCTTCTTCTTTTTGAACCAGGTCGCCTTCAGCCGATAGTAGCGGTGCGACAGCCGCGGATAGGCCGCGCGCACCGAACCGACCAGCGCGTCGACCACCTCGCGCTCGACGCGGTTGTGGAGATGGCGCGCATCCGCCACGTCGGTGAAGCCGCGCCAGCGGTCGGAAATTTCCTTGTCCTTTGCGAGCGTGTTGGTGATCAGCGCGAAGGTGCGCTCATTGGCCTTGAAGGTCTTGGCCAGCGCCTGCCCGGCCGCCTTGCGCCGCAACGGATCGCGGTCCTGCAGCATGTTCAGCGCCGGCTCGATCGCGAGCTCCTTGCCGGCGAGCCTGAAGCGCAGCGACGAGATGGTCTGGTCGAACAGCCGGTTGAACGCGCCGTAGCCGGTCTGCGACTTCTCGTGAAACAACTGCTCGACGCGGTCCTCGAGCTGATACGGCCTGTCCTTGCGGCTGTCCTCGATCCACGGCCGGTAATGGTTCAATTCAGCCGCCTGCATCGCGGTCTCGATCGCCGCGTCGTCGATGCGGTTGAGTTCGAGCGCGAAGAACAAAAGATGTACCGAGGCGGCGGTCAGCCGCTCGGAGACGTCGCCGTAGAATTTCGAGATCGTCGGATCGACGCTGTCGCCGGCGTGCACCAGTCCCGCATAGGATCCGAGCCGGCCGGCGAGGTCGTCGATCGCCTCATAGCGCCGCACCGCCTGCGCGAGCCATACCCCGCCGCCCGGTCGCGCGGTTTCCTCGGCGAGCCTGCCCTTGTAGTCGGCCTCGAACGCCAGGCATTCCGCATCGACACGGTCGAGATCGCGCGCGATCTGCGGCGCGTCGATGCCGGGGTAAAGATCGGAGAGATTCCATTCCGGCAGCCGCGCCGCCTTCGGTTTCGCCACCGACGATTTCTTCGGGTTGGCTGAAGATAGCTTCGAACGCGAGACCATAGTCAAACCTGCCTGTGGATGTCGGCGCGGACTCCGCCGTCGCGGCCTACGCCGGCGCATTCTTTAAGCGCGCGTTAAGCGGCATCGGCAACAGTGCCCCGATTCGGGACAGATAGATAAAAAATCCGGGAAATGCCATGGCCGCGACGATTTTGATTGCCGACGACGATCCGGTGCAGCGCCGGCTGGTCGAGAACATGGCCGAGAAGTGCGGCTATGCGGCGGTCACGGTCGACGGCGGCGACGCCGCGATGGCGGCGCTCACCGGCGCCGACGCGGTGGCGATCGACGCCGTCGTGCTCGATCTCGTGATGCCGGGGCTCGACGGCATGGGCGTGCTCTCGCGCATGGCGGAGGCCGGAATCAACGTTCCGGTGATCGTGCAGACCGCCCATGGCGGCATCGACAATGTTGTGTCGGCGATGCGCGCCGGCGCCCATGATTTCGTGGTGAAGCCGGTCGGCATCGAGCGGCTGCAGGTCAGCCTGCGCAATGCGCTCAACGCCAGCGCGCTGAAGGGCGAATTGCTGCGGATCAAGCACAGCCGCGACGGCGTCCTCGGCTTCGCCGACATCATCACCCACAGCGAGGCGATGGCTCACGTGCTGCGGACCGCGCGCAAGGCAGCGAGTTCCGCGATCCCGGTGCTGATCGAGGGTGAATCCGGCGTCGGCAAGGAATTGTTCGCGCGCGCGATCCACGGCTCAAGCGAGCGCCGCGCCAGGACCTTTGTCGCGGTGAATTGCGGCGCTATCCCCGACAATCTGGTGGAATCGATCCTGTTCGGCCACGAAAAGGGAGCGTTCACCGGCGCCACCGAGCGGCACGCCGGCAAATTCGTCGAGGCCTCCGGCGGCACGCTGTTCCTCGACGAGGTCAGCGAACTGCCGCTGGCGGCGCAGGTCAAATTGCTGCGCGCGCTGCAGGAAGGCGCGGTCGAGGCGGTCGGCGGCCGCCGCCCGGTCAAAGTCGACGTCCGCATCATCTCGGCGACCAATCGCCGGCTGCTGGAGCGGGTCAAGGCCGGGCAATTCCGCGAGGATCTGTTCTATCGGCTGCACGTGCTGCCGCTGACCGTGCCGCCGCTGCGGATGCGGCGCGAGGATATCCCGGCGCTGCTGCGGCATTTCCTGGCGCGGTTCTGCGCCGAGGAGAACCGGCCGATCACCAGCGTCAGCGGCGAGGCGATGGCGCGGCTTGCGCAACTCGACTGGCCGGGCAATATCCGGCAGTTGGAAAACGCCGTCTACCGCGCGGTCGTGATGGGCGACGGCGATCAGCTCGGGCTCGCCGATTTCCCGATCGCGGCCCAGCATGCCGCGCCGCTCGCCGCGCCCGCCGCCGATCCGCTGCTGATCGAACAGGCGCCCGCCCAATTCGTCGCCTCGCGCGACATCCCGATCGTGCCGCTGCCGGCCGCCGGCAGCCTGGCGATGCTCACCGACAGCGGCGAGGTCCGCCCGCTCGAGGACATGGAAGCCGAGATCATCCGTTTTGCGATCTCGCACTATCGCGGCCAAATGTCCGAAGTGGCGCGCCGCCTCAAAATCGGCCGATCGACGCTGTACCGCAAGCTCGACGATGCCGACCGCGACGCTGCTGCTCCACATGCTGCGGAAGCGGCCGCCGCCGTCTCGGAATAAGGTATTTCCGTGTCGAACCAACGCTGTGAACGGGGCCGGAAGATTTGAACCGTTGCCGGTCGGTGACAGACAAAGCCCTCGCCGCGTGGCAGAACGCGGCTGCGCGCAGATCGGAGCGCGAGTCAGTTTGTCGTGATGTCTTGTGGCGCGCGCTGTTCGTCTTAACGGAGCGCGTGTATCGTCCACATCTATAAGCGATTTCGAAACTGGTCCATGCCGGGGCAGTTTCATGCAAGGGGTGCAAGGATGCGGGATCACTGCAACAACGGCCGCGGCTTCGACCGCGTGCTGATGGCCGTCGCGGCGACTTTCCTTGCCGTGTCGGCGGCGTCCGCGCAGGCCGCGTCCCGCTCTCCCGCAGACCTCGCGATCGACGCCGCCATCCCGATGCCGGAGCAGGCCAACCTGCCGCCGCCCACGATCGCTGATTTCAAGGCCGAGACCGCGGTGCAGGCGTCGACCGCCGAGCCAAAGATCGTGGCCGAGCCCAAAGTTGCCGAACCGAAGATTGCCGCCGAGCCAAAGGAATCCGCTCCGTCGACCACAGCCTCGGTTCCCGCCGCCGAGCCCGCCAAAACCGAACCAGCCAAATCTCTCGCGACCGAGGCTCCCAAGGAAACCCCGACAGCCGCCAGCAGCGTCGCCGCGGCCGACCAGCCGGTCGCCGAGAAACTGCGGGAGATGCTGGTCGGCAAATCAACCAAGTATTTCGACCGCAAGGCCGAGCGCGCCGCGGTCGAGAAATTTTACGCCGCGCGCGACTATGCGCCGTTGTGGACGCAATCCGGCGCGCTGAACGCCGGCGGCAAGGGCGTGATCGCGCGGCTGAAGGACGCCGGCTCCGACGGCCTGAACGCGTCGGACTATCCGGTGCCGGATTTCGCCGCCGCGGCGTCGTCGCCCGACGCTCTCGCCGAGGCCGATTTGAAGCTCACCGACAGCATGCTGGACTACGCCCGCCAAGCGCAGAGCGGGCGGATGCACTGGTCGCAGGTCAGCGCGGATATTCTCTATCCCGAGCATCCGACCGATCCGGCCGAGGTGCTCGCCAATGTCAGCGCCGCCAAGGATGCATCGGCCGCGCTCGACGGCTACAACCCGCCGCACAAGCTCTACCGCGAACTGAAAGCCAAGCTCGCCGAGTTGCGCGGCCAGGGCGATGGCCCGGTGATCACGATCGCCGAAGGCCAGGCGTTGAAGTTCATCCCGGCGCAGAAGAAGAAGCCCGCGGTCGAGATGGACGACCCGCGCGTGCCGCAACTGCGCGCCAAGCTCGGCGTCACCGATAATGCCGACGACACCCGTTACGACGCCAGGGTCGCCGAGGCGGTGCGCAAATTCCAGGACGGCGCCGATTTGAAGCCGACCGGCGTGCTGGACAACGCCACCGTCAAGGCAATCAACTCGCCGAAGCGCGACCGCGCCATCGACACCGTGCTGGTGAACATGGAGCGCTGGCGCTGGCTGCCGCGCCAGCTCGGCGCGCCGCAGGTCGGCAACGCCTATGTCATCCTGAACATCCCGGACTACACGCTGAAGGTGATGCAGAACGGCGGCCAGGTCTGGACCACCAGGGTCGTGACCGGCAAGCCCGGCACCCACGCCACGCCGCTTCTGACCGAGACGATGAAGTTCATCACGGTCAACCCGACCTGGAACGTGCCGCCCTCGATCATCTACAACGAATATCTGCCGGCGCTGCAGCAGGACCCGACCGTGCTGAGCCGTATGGGGCTGAAGCTCGACCGCGCCCGGGACGGCAGCATCCACATCTCGCAGCCGCCCGGCGAAGCCAATGCGCTCGGCCGCATCCGCTTCAACTTCCCGAACAAGTTCCTGGTCTATCAGCACGACACCCCGGACAAGCATCTGTTCGCCAAGGAAGACCGCGCTTTCAGCCATGGCTGCATGCGGGTGCAGAACCCGGATCAATACGCCGCGACGCTGCTCAACATCACGATGCCGAACGAGCACTACACCGCGGAGAAGATCCGCGGCATGTACGGCCACAGCGAGATCGACCTGAAATTCCCGACGCCGATCCCGGTCAACATCACCTACCAGACCGCGTTCGTGGACGATGCCGGCAAGCTGCAGCTCCGCAAGGACGTCTACGGCCGCGACGCCACGATGCTGTCGCTGCTGCGCAATATCAAGGGCAAGGACCTCGAGCTGATGGTCTCGCATGCGCAGCCGAGCTACGCGCGGCCGACCGGATCACTGCCCGCGGGCGTCAGCTTCGCCAGCGACACCTCGTCCGGGCCGTCGTTCTTCGAGCGACTGTTCGGCGGATCGACCCCGGCGCCGGCCCCCGGCCGGCGTCCGCGGCGGGTGGTGACGCGCTGAGCCGTTAGGATTGCACACCGGTTTTTATGGTGCAATATCAAGGGCCTCGCGAAAGCGGGGCCTTTTGCATTAACCATCCTCCATCGTTGATTCACCAAAGGACTATTTTTCGCCACAGTCCGCGTTAAGGTTGACGGTCGACTGACGGGGGCGGGGCGTAAATTTCGATTAACCCTCTTGAGTTAAGACACCATTCATCCTGTTTCGCCGCATCGGGGCGGCAAGCGAGATGAGTGTTCGGGCATGATCTCCGGCAGACCGGGTAGCGGTTTCCGACCGGATCGTACGCGGCAGAAGTGCTGAACGTCCTTGGGGTGGGCTCATTCGTGCTGGCAGGTTTCGCGCGCCGTTTCAAAGCGTTGACGTTGTCGAGAGCCGGCTATGGCGCCGGGCTGACGTCGCTGCTGTTTCTGGCCGGTGCCGGCTCGGTGCATGACGCGACGGCCCTCGGCGAGACCCGCACGCTGTCGTTCCACCACACCCATTCCGACGAAGACCTCACCGTCACCTTCAAGCGCAACGGCCGCTACGACGACGAGGCGCTGAAGCAGATCAATCACTTCCTGCGGGACTGGCGCAGCCAGGACCAGACCACGATGGACCGGCATCTGTTCGACATCCTGTGGGAAGTGTACCGCGACGTCGACGGCAAGCAGCCGATCCAGATCATCTCCGCCTATCGCTCCCCCGCCACCAACGCCATGCTGCGCCGCCGTTCCTCCGGCGTGGCGCGCTTCAGCCAGCACATGCTGGGGCACGCGATGGATTTCTTCATTCCCGGCGTGCCGCTCGAACAAATCCGCTTCGCCGGGCTGCGGCTGCAGCGCGGCGGCGTCGGCTTCTACCCGACCTCGGGCTCGCCGTTCGTCCATCTGGACACCGGCAGCATCCGGCACTGGCCGCGCATGACCCACGACCAGCTCGCCCGCGTGTTCCCGAATGGCCGCACCGTGCATGTTCCAACCGACGGCAGGCCGCTCGCCGGCTATCAATTGGCGCTCGCAGAGATCGAAAAGCGTGGCGACGGCGACGACGCCGCCACCGTCGGCAAGCCCGGCCTGTTCAATGCGCTGTTCGGCGGCAAGGGCAGCGACGATGACGACGAGGGCGCAGCGCCCGCCGCCGCCGAGAAGCCTGCCCCGGTTGGCCTGACGGCCTCGCTCAAGAGCGGCGAATCGAAGAAATCTGACGTGAAATCGCCGGACGGCAAATCGTCGGATACCAAGTCTTCCGAGAAGTCCCCCGATCCGGTGCCGACCCCGCGCAACAAGCCGGCGGGCAGCTTCCAGATCGCATCGGCCGACGGCGCGACCCTCGCCGCCGCCAAGCCCGCGAAGGCGGCGACCCTCGCCGCCACGAAGCCCGACGCGAAACCGCAGACGCCCGCCGACATCATCAAAACCACCATCGACAGCGGCCTGCGCGGGCGCGG
>CAXUBE010000053.1:0-12304 GCA_964249215.1 uncultured Rhodopseudomonas sp.
ACCGCTGGGCGTGTGGCGGCAACCCGAGTTCACGCAGCGGCCGCGCGGCGCGCGGGGGCGGGTTCGTCGGACGATGCGCGCTCGCTGAAGACCACGGCAAAGGCACTCGGGCGGCTGCTCGGCAAGCCCGATGCATCGCCGGCCGGCGACGTGCGCGCTGAATTCAATTTGATCGTGATCGACGCGCCGTCGCTGGCGCAGCAGCCGGACGCGGCCGCAATCTCCGCGCAATCGGATTTCAACGTACTGGTGACGGACGGCAAGGAAGCCGCAAAAACGCTCCGCGCCGCGCGCGATGCGTTGTCGCGTTTCGGAAAGACGCAAACCGGAATCGTGATCAACAAGGCCGATGACCGGGACGAGCCAGGTCAACTCGACGCCGCGCGGCTGGCGAGCTGAACGTGCGACGTCGATGCCGATAAGCGCGTTCATCTGCCGTGCCGCGCCCGTCGCGGTCAGCGTTGTTTTCGTCGTGCCCGCCTACTCCGCATGCGTGCAGCCCTCGGCCGGCGTGCCGGCCGAGACGATCGCGGCGCTTGGCCGAGGCTTCAATGCCGCGGGCTGGCTCGACGGCCGTACGGCGATGCCGCCCCCGCCGGAATTGCTGCGCACGCTGCGCAAAATCGGCATGACGCATGTGCGGCTTCCGGTGACGGCCGAATTGCTGATGCCGCAATTCAGCGATGCTGAAATTCGCGCTGTGCAACTGGAAGCGATAGACCGCGCGCTCACCGAGCTGATAGCGCAGGGTTATCACGTCTCTGTTGATCTGCATCCCGGCGACAGATTTCCTGCCATGCATCGCGACCAACCGGTTGCGGCCATGCAGGCGCTCCGCGATGCCTGGCGCGATCTGGCGCGCGTCATCAAGGCGCATTCCATCGACATGGTGTTCGCCGAACTGCTCAACGAGCCCGACATTGAGCCCGCGCGCTGGCAGACCGAAGCAGACGGCCTTGCGGCTTTCGTGAGAGCGCTGCTGCCGAAGACCACGCTGATCGTCGGCCCGACCAACTGGCAGCGCGCCGACTCGCTTCCGGATTTTCGTCCTCTCAACGATGCCAATGTGGTCTACGCGATCCATTTCTATGATCCGATGGTCTTCACCCATCAAGGTCATTGGGATCCGGCGGAGCCGCTCAGCAGCATCCGGCAACTGCCGTTTCCGATCCGCGCCGACGATCCGCCGGTGAAAGGCCTGCGCAGCGAACTGGTCGCGACCGGAAGGACACGCGCGCTGCAGGAACTCGACCGTGCCGTCGCCGCTTCGCAGGCCGGCGATCTGATTGCGCGGCAATTGGCGCCGGCGGCAGCGTGGCAGGAGCGCTTCGCGCGGCCGCTGATCGTCAACGAATTCGGCGTCCTGAAGGCGCAAGCGCCGGCGGATTCGCGCCTACGCTGGCTCGGTGCGGTGGTGGACTCGGTCGAAGCCAATTGTTGGGGCTGGACGCATTGGGAGCTGAACCAGGGGTTCGGGCTTGTCGACGAGAAAACAGGCAGGCCGGATTCCGCCGTGATGCGCGCATTGATGAGGCCGCGTTAGCGCCCGCCGAGATCAGCGCGAACGCGTCAGCAGCAAATACATCGCATAAGGATTGGTCTTGAAATAGCGCCATCCGAGCCGGCGCGGCTCCAGGCCTGCGCGCCACAGCCATTCCAGGCCGGCGTTCTGCATCCATAGGGGCGCGCGTCGCTTTGATCCGGACAGAAAGTCGAACAGCCCGCCGGAGGTCTTGATGATGCCGACCGTGGTCAGCCGCTCGCGGTTGCGCACGATGAAGGCCTGCTCGTGCGGTACGCCCATCGAGACCCACAAAATATCCGGCGCGAGCCGCGCGATTTCGCGGCTGGCCTCGATCTCGTCCTGCTCGCTGCTGAAATAGCCATTGCGGCGGCCGACCAGCCGAACGTCTGGGAAACGGTCTTTGACACGTTGCGCCGCCAGGCGGTTGGATTCTTCGCTGGCGCCGAGCATGTACATCGTGGCGCCGCGCTCGGTCGCCTGGCGCACCACGTCGTAGAAAAGGTCGGTGGTGGCCACACGCTCCGGCAACGCGACGTCGCATTTGATTCGCGACACGAACACGTGCGGCATGCCGTCGGCGTGGATCGCATCGGCCTGCAGAAACAGCTCGAATTCCTTATCGTCGACGGCGCAGCGGTAGGTGACTTCGCCGTTGGTCGAGGTCATGAACGCGGGATAGCGCCACAGCCCGGTGCGCCGTAACGCCTCGTCGACCATTGCCTTGGCGGTCTCGACACGATTGGCGACGACGACCGGCAGGCCCCCGAGAATCACCCGGCGCCATTGCGAGAAGCGGCTCTTCCTACGCTCGCCGTTGATGCGCCGCTCGCGCGCAATCTCGGTGGGTAGTTCGAATGTAGATATCCGACGATCGGTGACGCGACGTTCTTCGAGCATCATATCGCCGCTCGGCAGTTCGTCGGCTTCAGGCGCGCTTGACATCGCTCGACTCGCATTCGTTTCGATCGCAACAGGGGCATCGCCCTGTCTGCTCGACAAAGCACATTACTATCGACAACGCCGTCGGCGTCCATCGCCGCGATATAACAAGGTAAAACAGTTAATTGTATCTGCGTTGCGCGATCATTTTTCCGACCCGGCCGTCAACGGAAAGGCAATGCGTCGGCGATCGCCATACGTCTCGCGTTTCGTTTTGCGGCAGGTCTGTATCGGGTGCTCGTATTCGGCACAGCTTGCGCGACGACATTATTTTGCGTAGAGGCGGCGCTCCCAGTCGAGCGCATCGCGAACGATGGTTTCAAGATCGTCGTAACGCGGTGTCCAACCTAGCCACGCGCGGGCGCGCGCGTTCGATGCGACGAGAACCGCCGGGTCGCCGGGTCGCCGCGGCTTCATTCGCACCTCGAAGTCGACGCCCGATACGCGCTTCACGACGTCGATCACTTCGAGCACGGAATATCCCGACGCATAGCCGATATTGCATGTCGTGCTGGAGTTGCCGCCGCGTAAGTAATTCAACGCGTCGATATGCGCCTGCGCGAGATCGCTGACATGGACGTAGTCGCGAATGCATGACCCGTCGCGCGTCGGATAGTCGATACCGTAGACATCCATGCCGGAGCGCTTGCCGAGCGCGGTCTGGACGGCGATCTTGATCAGATGCGTCGCGGTGGCCGACGACTGTCCGGCGCGACCTTGCGGATCTGCGCCTGCGACGTTGAAGTAGCGCAGCGCCGTGTAACTCAGCGGATGCGCGTGGGCCACGTCGGCGAGCATCCACTCCACCATCAGCTTGGAACGTCCGTAGGGACTGATCGGCCGGGTGGCCTGATCCTCCGAGATCGGCGTCGCGTCCGGTTCGCCGTACACCGCCGCGGTCGACGAGAAGATGAAACGCGGAATGCCCTTCGCGACCGCGCAGGCCAGCAGCGCGCGGGCGTTCACCGTGTTGTTGGCGTAATAAGCCAGGGGATCGGCCACCGATGCGGGCACCACGATGCTGGCGCCGAAGTGGATGATCGCGTCGATCGGATGGCGGTCCATGATCTCGCCGACCAAGTCCGGATCGCCGAAACTGCCTTGGAAGAACGGAACCTCGTCGGGCACGGCGTGGCGCAGACCGGTCGACAGATCGTCGATCACCAACGGCCGTTCGCCGGCCGCGAGCAGTGCAAGCGTCATGTGGCTGCCGATGTAGCCGGCGCCGCCGGTCACGAGAATATGTCGCTTGTCGCCCATGATGAGAGCCTGACGCCGGCGCGGAGTGATCCGGCACGTCGTTAGATCGGATCGGCCGCTCCGGCAAGATGCGCGTTGCGGTAGGCGCTGCTGGCGATCGCGACGCCCCAGGTCAATCCGATCAGCATGTAATAATGCCGCCAGTGATCGGTATCGATTATGAAGCTTTCCAGCAGCGTGACGATCAGCGTCGACACGATGGCAATATAAGTGCGCTGCCACGGCGTGCGTGCAAAGACGTTGCGAAAGCCGTAGATCGCGGTGGTGAAGACCAGCGCCGGATAAAGGATGCCGCTGATCCAGCCGCCGGACATAAAGGCATTCAGGAACGAATTATGGGTGTCTTCCGGAAAAAATCGCCGGAATTGCAGCGGGCCGATCCCGATCGGATAGTCCAGCGCCATTTCGGCGCCGAGGATGTGACGACCGAATCGGCCGAACCGACCGCTGTCGTATGGCTGACTGAAGCTCGCGCGCTCCTTGAACAGACTGGAGACCTGGTCGAACGATAGCAGCACGGCGATCGCGGCGACCGCGAGCGCGAGCGTCACCGCCGCCAGCGTCACGATGCGGGCGCGCTTTTGGTGTGACGAGGCGGTGATGAACATCAGCGCGATCATCAGGATCGCGGAGCCGCCAAAGGTGCCCCAGGCCGCGCGCGAGAAGGCGAGGAAAATCGCAAGGCCGATGATCAAAAGCGCGACGGCGTTGCGCAGCGCGCTCCAGAATGACCCTTCGATGATCCGCTGCAGCGTGTACAGCGCGGGAAACACCAGAAACGCGCCGAGCACGTTCGGGTCTTTGAAGGTGCCGCGTGCGCGGCCGGCGAAAGTGAGCAGGTCCTCGCCGCCGGGCACCAGGTTGAAATAGCCGGCGATGCCCGCAAGCGAGGCGACGATCGCGCCGAACAGATAACCGCGGGCAATCGCATCGATGCGGTCGCTGGTGTCGTCGAGGCTGACCAGCGCAAAGAAAATCGCCGCCACGGCCATATACCACGACGTCAGCAGCCAGTTTAGGATCTCCGTCTGCTCGAGCAGCTCGATCGCGCCGATCGAGTAGCCCAGTACGATGCCGCCGAGCAGGCCGATCGGGACCATCAGCGGCGGTGAGAGCCGCAAGCCGGTTGCGGAAAACACCACGATGGCGAGCACGATGGCGACTTCGTAGGGGCTTGGCTCGATGAAGACGATCGATCCGCTGGCGCCGACCAGCCATAGCAGATTGAGCTGCAGCGACCTTACGCCGCTGCTGTTCGGTTCGGAGATCGTCCGGGCGGGCGCGAGGGCAAAGTCGGTCATCGGGTCAACCTTGCCTCAAGCCTCGAAAAGTTCGTTCATCACGGTTGCCGCCGGAGGCGGCCTGGACGCGGCAGCCGGCCGAGCGGCGCGATATTTGCTCGGCGGTCCTGCCGCCCACGCGCCGGCTTGCCTTCGGAAACCTTAAGGCGACAGGCTTAACGCGGGCTAAACCGGCGCGCGGGTTTTGTAGGCCGCTGTTAACCCCGCATTGACGACGTTCGCGGCGGCAAATGCTTTGCGGACCCCGGATTTTGCTTCAGAAGGAAACGATGATGGTCAACAGGCGAATTCTTCTCGGTTCGACCGCCGGTGCATTGGCGGCGTTGCTCGCGCGACCCACGGCGATGTCGGCGGCGGAGCCTGCGGTCTATCCGGCGCGCCCGGTGCGCTGGATGGTGCCTTATGCGGCCGGCGGTGCCACCGACGTATTATCGCGGCTGATCTGCCAGCGGCTGTCGGAGCGGCTCGGTCAATCCTTCGTGGTCGAAAACAAGCCGGGGGCCGGCAGCAATATCGGCACGCAGTCGGTAATCAACTCGCCGGCCGACGGCTACACGCTGCTGCTGATCAGTACCGCAAACGCCATCAATGCGTCGTTCGATCCGGTGTTGCCGTACGATTTTGCCAAGGAGATCATGCCGGTCGCGGGCGTCGCGCGAATTCCGCTGCTGCTGCTGGTGAACAACGATGTTCCCGCCCGCAATGTGCCGGAGTTCATCACTTATGCGAAAGTCAATCCCGGCAGGCTCAGCGTTGCGTCGTCGGGCATCGGCACGTCGCTGCATCTGTCCGGCGAATTGTTCAAGGCGCTTGCCGGCGTCGATTTCGTGCATGTGCCGTACCGCGGTTCTGCACCCGCGTTGACCGATCTGGTGTCCGGCCAGATTCAGGGCATGTTCGACAATGTGACATCCTCGTTCGAACTGGTGCGCGGCGGCAAGATACGTGCACTCGGCGTCACCACCATGGAGCGTTCGGAGGTTCTGCCGGACGTTCCGCCGATCGGCGATACGCTCGCCGGCTATCAGACCAGTTCGTTTTACGGCATCGGCGTTCCGCGTCGCACGCCGGTGGAAGTCGCCGAATTGCTGAACCGTGAAGTCAACGCCGCATTGGCCGATCCTGCCATCAGGCGGCAATTGGCGGAGCTCGGCGCCGTTCCGATCGTCGGCGATATCGATCAATTCGGCGCGATGATGATCGCCGAAACGGATCGGTGGCGTACAATCGTCCAGATGTCGGGCCAGCACAAATAAGGCCGGAGCCGGCATCCGAAAGCCGGCCCGCGCCATGGATTTGCGCGGCGGCGCGGCTTGCAAATGGCGTTCAACACAGCATAATTCGGGCGTCGTGCCGTTCGGCCTTGCGCTTCATCGCCCGCGCGACGCCGTCGCCGCTGCTTGCTTCGTGCGATCACGCGACTCGAACAGGAGAGCCGCATGACCTCAATCCCGGAATGGAATGTGCCGGTCGCCGCGCGGCCGCGCGCCGCGGATTATGATTTTGATCTCGACCGCGCGCTGCTCTCGGTGATCGGTTTGCACGCGATCATTCCGCCGGATGCATTCACGGCATCGACGCTCGGCGTCGAGCGCGCCGGCAATGGCGTGCTGATCGGCGACGGACTGGTGCTGACGATCGGCTATCTGATCACGGAGGCCGAAACCGTTTGGCTGCATCTGGGCGACGGCCAGGTCGTGCAGGGGCACGCGCTAGGCTTCGATCAGGAAAGCGGGTTCGGTCTCGTGCACGCGCTGGGCGCAATCGACCGCCCCGCGCTGGAGCTTGGTGATTCGGGCGCGGTCGAGGTCGGCGACCGCGTCGTGCTCGGCGGTCTCGGCGGCCGCGCGCGATCGGTCGCTGCAAAGGTCGCGGCGCGGCAGGAATTCGCCGGCTATTGGGAATACCTGCTGAACGACGCGATCTTCACGCAACCGTCGCATCCGAACTGGGGCGGCACCGGGTTGATTTCCGCCAGCGGCGCGTTGATCGGCATCGGCTCGCTGCAGATCGAGCGCGAGCGCAGCGGCAAGAGCGAGAACCTGAACATGGTGGTTCCGATCGATCTGTTGGCGCCGGTGCTCGACGATTTGCGCAACTTCGGCCGCGTCAACAAGCCGGCGCGGCCCTGGCTCGGACTGTTTTCATCCGAGGTCGACGACAAGATCGTCGTTGTCGGCATCGCGCCGAAGGGCCCCGCCGCGCGTGCCGAACTGAAGACCGGCGATATCATCCTGGCAGTGAACGGCCGGAACGTGAGCACCACGGCGGATTTCTACCGCAGCGTCTGGGGGCTGGGCGCCGCCGGCGTCGAGGTGCCGCTCACGCTGTACAGCGGCGGCGCGACCTTTGATGTCGTGGTGCACTCATCCGACCGCGCCAAATTCCTCAAGGCGCCGCGGCTGCACTGAGCGCGAACCAACTTATGGCGCATAGGTTGACGCGTTGGCGGAATTTGCATTGCCGCCGAACAATCTCTCCGCGTTCTATTCCGCGTGACTATCTTGCGCGGCTCCGAAAGGCTGAAAGCGGTCGCAAGCGATTTGCGTCAGGTGGCTTTGCTCGACCGCGCCGGTTGTCTAATACATGGAAAAGGAAGCCGATACGATGGCAGTCGAGACCGCGGCCCGCGCCGCCGAGCACAAGCCCAACGTCCCGCACGTGCTGGCCCACAGCGCGCAGGACAACGTCGCCGTCGTGGTGGTGGAAGGCCTCAAGGCCGGCACCAAGGCGTTCGGCGTCGTCACGCACGACGATTCGACCTTCAGCGTCGATGTGCTGGACGATATTCCGATCGGCCACAAGGTGGCGCTGACCGATCTTGCCGCCGGCGACACCGTGATCAAATACGGCCAGGATGTCGGCCGGCTGACCGGGCCCGCAGCCAAGGGGCGTCACGTCCATACCCACAACATGAAGACCAAGCGCTGGTGAGGATCACATGACGGCGACCATCACGCACGAACAAACCTCGCCTTTCGTCGGCGGCGCGCCCGACCAACTGACCACGCCCGCGCTGCCGACCGAGCGCGCGTCTTTCGACGTCAAGAATGCGCGCTTTCTGGGCTGGCGCCGCGAGAATGGCCGCGTCGGGGTGCGCAACCATGTCATCATCTTGCCGCTCGACGATCTGTCGAACGCCGCCTGCGAATCGGTCGCGAACAACGTCAAGGGCACGATGGCGCTGCCGCATGCCTATGGCCGGCTGCAATTCGGCGAAGACCTCGAAGTGTTCTTCCGCACTTTGATCGGAATCGGATCGAATCCGAACGTCGCCGCGGTCGTGGTGATCGGCATCGAGGAAAGCTGGACCGGCCGCGTCGTCGACGGCATCGCCAAGACCGGCAAGCCGGTGATCGGCTACGGCATCGAAGGCCATGGCGATATCGCCACCATCGCGAAAGCGAGCTACCAGGCCAAGCGCTTCGTGCAGTGGGCCTCAGAATTGCGGCGCGAGCCTTGCCCGATTTCGGACCTCTGGGTCTCGACCAAATGCGGCGAGTCCGACACCACCACCGGCTTGTCGTCATGCCCGACCGTCGGCAACATGTACGACAAGCTGATACCGAACGGCATCTATGGCGTGTTCGGCGAGACCTCCGAGATCACCGGCGCCGAGCATCTGTGCAAGGAGCGCGCGGCGAATCCTGAGGTGGCCGAGAAGTGGTATAAAATGTGGAAAGCGTACCAGGACGACGTGATCGAGGCGCACAAGACCAACGATTTGTCCGACTCGCAGCCCACCAAGGGCAACATCGTCGGCGGTCTCACCACGATCGAGGAAAAGGCGCTCGGCAACCTCGAGAAAATCGGGCGTGCGTGCCGCTATATCGACGCGCTCGAGCCGGCGGAGGCGCCGGCAAGGGGACCGGGACTTTACTACATGGATTCGTCATCGGCCGCGGCCGAATGCGTGACGCTGATGGCGGCGGGCGGCTATGTGGTGCACACGTTCCCGACCGGGCAGGGCAACGTGATCGGCAATCCGATCGTGCCGGTGATCAAGATCAGCGGCAATCCGAAGACGCTGCGCACCATGGGCGAGCACATCGACGTCGACGTCACCGGCGTGCTCCGCCGCGACATGACGCTCGACCAGGCCGGCGACGCGCTGATAGACATGATCATCCGCACCTGCAACGGCCGCCTCACCGCCGCGGAGACGCTCGGTCATCGCGAATTCTCGATCACCAAGCTTTACCGCAGCGCGTGAGCGCGCTCGCGCTTCCCGACGCCGTGCAATTCGTAGCTGCGATCTTTGCGCGGCACGGCTGCAGCGATGCCAATGCGCGCTCCGTCGCGCGGGCGCTGATCGCCGCGGAGGCCGACGGCCTCGTCGGCCACGGGCTGTCGCGCGTTCCGACCTATCTGCAGATGGTGAAAAGCGGCAAGATTGACGGACGGGCCACGCCGACCTTTGCGCATCCGCGCCCGGGCGTGTTGGCGATCGACGCCGTATTCGGCTTTGCCTATCCGGCGATCGATCTGGCGGTCGACCAATTGCCGGCATTGGCATCGGCGCAAGGCATCGCGACTGCGGCGATCGCGCGCTCCAGTCATTGCGGCGCGGCCGGGCTGCCGTGCGAGGCGCTGGCGCGGCGAGGACTGATCGCGCTGCTGTTCGCCAACACGCCGGGCGCGATGGCGCCATGGGGCGGACGTCAGCCGGTATTCGGTACCAACCCGATCGCGTTCGCCGCGCCGCTTGAGGGCCGCGATCCGGCGGTAGTCGATCTCGCGCTCTCGAAAGTGGCGCGCGGACCGATCGCCGCCGCCAGACAGCGCGGCGATTCGATCCCGCAAGGCTGGGCGCTGGGTCCCGACGGCAATCCGACCACCGATGCCGGCGAGGCGCTGCGAGGCACCATGGTCCCGCTCGGCGACGCCAAGGGCGCGGCGCTGGCTTTCATGGTCGAGATACTCGCCGCGTGCCTGACCGGCGCCAATCTTGCGTCCGAGGCATCGTCGTTTCTCGACGGCGAAGGCGGCCCGCCGGCGACCGGGCAATTGCTGCTGGCAATCGATCCGGCCGCCTTCGGTCATGCGCGGTTCGGCGAGCGGATCGCGACGCTGGTCGGCTCGATCGAACGGCAGCAGGGCGCTCGTTTGCCGGGCAGCCGCAGGCTCGCCGATCGCTCAAGGGCGGCGCGCGACGGCATCGTGATCCCGCCGGCGATCAGGGCGCTGGGTGAGGCGAGCTGACGAGGCCGTTCAGCTTATCAGCGCGCGGTCGCCGGGGTGATGCCGGCGTCTTTCAGCAGCGACGCCCAGCGGTCGACCTCGGCGATGAAGCGCTTGTGGTGCGCTTCCGGCGACCATTCGGCCTGCGGGAACGTGGTGGTGCCGACCGCCTTGAAGCGATCAACCACCGTGGGATCGGCCAGTGCTTTCGCCAGCGCCTGATTGAGTTGCGTGACAATCGCCGGCGGCGTGCCCTTCGGGGCGTAGAGTCCGTGCCAGACTGCTATGTCGAAGGCCGGCAATCCCACGCTTGCGGCGGTCGCGACATCCTTGATCACCTCGAGCGGTTGATCGGAGGTGACGATGTATCCCTTGACGCCGCCGCCGAGAATCTGCGGCACCGCGGTGGTGGACTGATCGCACAGCGCGTCGACCTGACCGGACAGCAGGTCGTTCATCGCCGGGCCGGTGCCGCTGTAGGGCACGTAGACCTGCTTCACGCCGATCGCGCGCGTCAGCAGGATCGCGCATAGATGCGCGTTGGAGCCGACGCCGGCATGCGCCATCGTGATCTTGTCGCCTTGCTTCTTGAAGTAGTCGATCATCTCGGCGGCGGTTTTCGGCTCCAGCGTCTTGCGCCCGAGCAGCACCATCGGTCCGGTGTTGACAAGGCCGATGGTCTCGAAACCGATTCTGGTGTCGTAAGTCAGGTTGTTGTAGAGGCTCGGTGCCGCGGTCAAGGCGAGGTGATGAATCAGCAGCGTGTAGCCGTCTGGCTCGGCGCGCGCCACGCGGCCGGCCGCGACCGTTCCGCCGGCGCCGACCACGTTCTCGATGATGACCTGTTCGCCGAGGGTCGTGCTCATCGACTGCGCCAGCATCCGCGCGATCACGTCTGACGGGCCGCCCGCGGCAAATGGCACCACCAGCGTGATCACGCGGGCAGGGTAATCCCGGGCGACGGCCGGGCCTCCGACCATGGCCCATGCGGTGGCCAGGACCGCAAAACAGATTCTGACGACGGACATTCTCATCTCCCATGCGACCGCACTTTTAGATGGTGCCGTTCCGCAGGCTTTCAATAAGCAGCTTTGCCGACCCGCGTTGGCGTCCGCGGCGGACGACTGGCGGGAGCGATGATCGGTCGCACTCAGCCGGGATTGGCTTTCAACCCGGCGGCTTCGACGCCGGCGATCGCGCAGGTCTCGTCGTTGTCGGAGGTATCGCCGCTGATGCCGACGGCGCCGAGCAGCGTGCCGGATGCGTCGTGAAACAGCACGCCGCCGGGCACCGGGATCAGCGCGCCGCGCGCCAGGGTTGAAACCGCGTCGATGAAATACGGCTGCTCCTGCGCGCGCTTGAAGATCGCGCGCGATCCCATCCCGAGCGCCAGCGCGCCCATCGCCTTGCCGTGCGCGATGTCGCCGCGCTTCAGGCTGGTGCCGTCCTGCGCGATGCTGATCTTGACGCAGCCGCGCGCGTCCAGGACGGTGATCACCATCGGCTTCAGTTTCATCTCGATCACCTTGGCGAGCGCGGCGTCGGCGATCTTGCGGGCGATGTCGAGCGTCAGGTCAGCCATGATGATGATCCTCTTGTGCGGGCGATGAAGCGGGATGGGACGATGCGCGCGCGAGGCTCATCGCGAGCACGCGCGCGACATGCAGCGCGGCGCGACCGGCGCCGTCGCTGATCTGGTGGCGGCACGAGGTCCCGTCGGCGACGATCAGCGTATCGGGTTCGGCGCGGCGCACCGCGGGCAGCAGCGACAATTCGGCGATTTGCATCGAGACGTCGTAGGTGTCGGCGCGGTAGCCGAACGCGCCCGCCATGCCGCAACAGCTCGATGCGATGGTTTCCACGGCCAGGTCAGGAATCAGGCGAAGGATTTGTTCGACCGGCTTGAACGCGCCGAACGATTTCTGATGGCAGTGGCCGTGCAGCAGCGCCTTGCCGGCGATGGCGCCGAGCGGCAATGCGAGGCGGCCGGCTTGCGCCTCGCGCAGCAGGAATTCCTCGAACAACAGCGCGTGCGCGCCGACTATTTTCGCCGCGTCGTCGGAGCGCAGCGATTGCAATTCGTCGCGCAGCGTCAGAA
>CAXUBE010000054.1:0-9502 GCA_964249215.1 uncultured Rhodopseudomonas sp.
CCCAAACCCCACCTCTCGGAATCCCGAGTCAGTTCAAAGTGAAAATGCTCTAGCGCAAGATCCGGAAAAGCGGGTACCGGTTTTCCGAAAAGATCAGGCTCAAACATAACGATAGAGCGGGATAACGATTAGAAGAGAAGTCATCGCGCTCTAACGCCCGGTCTTGACCCTGGTCCACAGCCGGTTGATCAGCCGCTGGGTCGGGGCATCGCGCGCGGTGATCACGAACAGCCGCTGCTGGACCGCGGCATCCGGATAGACAGTCTTGTCGCTGGTGATGCGCGGATTGATGAACTCCTGGCTCGCCAGATTGCCGTTGGCGTAAGACAGAAAATCGGAATTGCGCGCGGCGATTTCGGGGCGGTACAGGAAGTTGATCAGTTCGTGCGCCTCCGCGACGTTCTTCGCATCCGCCGGGATCGCGAGATTGTCGAAGAACATCTGCGCGCCCTCTTTCGGGATCGCATACGCGATCTCGACGCCGTTGTTGGCCTCGGCCGCGCGGCCTTGCGCCTGTTTGATATCGCCGGACCAGCCGACCACGAAGCAGATCTCGCCGGTCGCGAGC
Organism: uncultured Rhodopseudomonas sp.; assembly: GCA_964249215.1. GTDB lineage: Bacteria > Pseudomonadota > Alphaproteobacteria > Rhizobiales > Xanthobacteraceae > CAXUBE01. The sequence goes on from CAXUBE010000054.1 coordinate 569, forward strand.
GCGTTGAGATATTCCGAGGAATGAAACTTGCGCACCAGCGGCCGGATCTTGCCGACGGTGTCGGCGGCTTTTTCAAGCTCGGCGGGCTTCGTGGTGTTGGGATCGAGCCCGAGATAGCGCAGCGCCGAGGGCAGCACGTCGTCGGCGGAGTCCAGCATGTGGACGCCGCAATCCTTGAACTTGGCGAGATTCTCCGGCTTGAACGCCATGTCCCAGCTATCGATCGCCCCGTCGGCGCCGAGGATTTTCCTGGCTGCTTCGACGTTGTAGCCGATGCCGGTCGTGCCCCACATGTAGTTCGCGCCGTATTGGTTGCCGGGGTCGTACACCGCAAGCTGCCTGGTGACGACGTCCCACGCGTTTTTCAGGTTCGGCAGCTTCGACCTGTCGAGCTTCTGAAAGATATTCACCGTGATCTGGCGCTGCAGGAAGTACGCGCTCGGCACCACCAGGTCGTAGCCGGATTTGCCGGCGAGCAGCTTGGTCTCCAGCGTCTCGTTGCCGTCGAAGGTGTCGTACACGACCTTGATGCCGGTCTCGCGCGTGAAGTCGTCCAGCACGCCCGGCGCCATGTAGTTCGACCAGTTGTAGAAGTTGACGACGCGGTCCTGCGCCTGCGCGAGGCCGGCGCCGCCGACCAATACCAGCGTCGTCAGGAAATACTGCAATCGTCGGGTAATCGTGTTCGCCATGGTCGTCGTCTTGCTGTGTCGTTCAGTTGCTCATGCTCTATCAAGTAACCAGATCGTATCTAGCGTCGATGCACCGCATCCGACAGCCGTTCCAGCGCGGAGTCGAGCGTCGCGTCCTTCTTGGCGAAGCAGAACCGCACCACCGAGGTTACGGCGTCCTCCTCGTAAAATGCCGATACGGGAATTGCCGCGACTTTGTAGTCGGTGACGATGCGCTTGCAGAAGGATTCGTCGGTCTCGTTCAGCCCGAGCGGCGACAGATCGACGGTCAGGAAATACGTGCCCTGCGATTGAATCACCGGAAAGCCGATGCTGGCGAGGCCGCCGGCCAGCCGGTCGCGGCTCCGCGCCAGGTCCTTGCGCATCTGGAGGAAGTAATCGTCCGGTTTGCCGAGGCCGTAGGCGACGCCGGCCTGCAGGTTCGGCGTGGTGGTGAAGGTCAGGAATTGATGCACCTTGGCGGTGATCCGCAGCAGCGGCGGCGCAGCGCAGACGAAGCCGATCTTCCAGCCGGTCAGGGCGAAGATCTTGCCCGCCGAACCGATCTTGATGGTGCGCTCGCGCATTCCCGGCAAGGTGATCAGCGGAATATGTTCGCGGCCGTCGAAGATGACATGCTCCCAGACCTCGTCGCAGATCGCCAGCGCATCGAATTCGAGGCAGAACTTCGCCAGCAGGTCGAGGTCCTCGCGCGGATAGACCACCGCGGCCGGGTTGAGCGGGTTATTGAAAACGACAGCCTTGGTCCTGGGCGAAAACGCCGCGCGCAGCGCCTCCTCGGTGATCCGCCAATGCGGCGGCTCCAGCCGCACCAGTCGCGGAATGCCGCCAGCCTGCCGGATGATCGGCAGATATGAATCGTACACCGGCTGAAACACGATCACTTCGTCGCCGGGCTCGACCACGGCGAGGATCGCGCTGGTCAGCGCTTCTGTGCCGCCCGACGTCACCATCACTTCCGCCATCGGATCGAGCGCGAGGCCGTGCCAATGCGCGTAGTGCGTGGCGATCGCCTGCCGCAGTTCGGGAATGCCCATCATCGACGGGTACTGATTGTTGCCGTTCATTACCGCGTCGGCCGCCGCACGGCGGATGTCTTCCGGTCCCGGATCGTCGGGAAACCCCTGCCCGAGGTTGATGGCGTTGTTGTCGCGCGCAAGCTGCGACATCGCCTCGAACACGGTGACGGGCAGCTCGGCAAACACCCTGTTGATCGTGCGGGTCAAGCGCGCGGTCCCGCATTCACGCGGCGTGCGCGCACGCCGCCCGGAAACCGACCTTCAAGCGCCGGCAAGACGAAAAGAATGGAAAGCAAAGCGAGGCCTTCAGCAGAGCGGGGCTGTGTCATGAATATAACACGGCCGATGCCCTGCCAAGCCGCTCCGCCGGCCGGCCGTTGACGGATCCGCATCGTCATCGGCATCGGCGTCAAGCTCGGCGCGCCGCCGACGAGTGACCGGGCGGCGCGGCACTACATGGTTTCGAGGCCTGCCGCTTTCCATGCCAGGATGCCGCCCGCAAGGTGCTTGTCATACGCAAGACCGTGGGCTTGTGCGGCCAGCGAAGCGCTGACCGATCGCTTGCCGGAACGGCAGGCGAACACAACCTCCTTGCCGCCGGGGGCCGGCAGTTCAGCCGGATCAAAACTCGATAGCGGAACGACCACCGCGTCGGGATAGGCCTCCATCGCCACCTCGTTGGGCTCGCGCACGTCGATCAGCAGATAGCGGCCCTCCGCGATTCCTTGCGACACCTCTTCGGGGCTCAAATCCTGTACGCGATGCTCCACGGAAGTCCCCTGCTCTGTCGGACAATTGGCGCGGCCAGATCGCCACTTGTCGTTCAACTTGTCAAATCGTCACTTGTGTGCCGACCTCCACCACCCGCCCGGTCGGGATCTGGAAATAATCGGTCGCGTCGTTGGCGGTGCGGCTGAGCGAGATGAACAGCAGGTCCTGCCAGCGCGGCATGCCTGAATGCGCGGCTGGTTTCAACGCCCGCCGCGACAGAAAGAACGACGTCGACATGATGTCGAAATGCCAGCCGAGCTTGCGGGCGATCGCCAGCGCCCGCGGCACGTTGGGCGACTCGGCAAAGCCGAACCGCAATGTCACCCGCGAAAAGGTCGCGCTGATGTCCTGCATCCGCACCCGCTCGGCGAGCGCGACCCGCGGCGTCTGCGCGGTCTCGATGGTGAGGATGACGTTCTTCTGATGCAGCACGCGGTAATGCTTGAGGCTGTGCATCAGCGCGGTCGGCGCGCTGGACGGATCGCTGGTCAGAAACACCGCGGTGCCGGGGACGCGCTGCGGCGGGCGCTTTTCCAGCATCGCGACCAGATCGAGCAGCGGAAATTCGGTCTTGCGGGATTTTTCGAACAACAGCCGGCTGCCGCGCCGCCAGGTGTACATCAGCAGGATCGCGACCCCGCCCATCACCAGCGGCACCCATCCGCCTTCGAACACTTTCAAAAGGTTCGCCGACAGGAACGTCAGGTCGAGAAACAGAAATGGCGCGATCAGCGCGCCCGCGGCAAGCGGCGACCATTTCCACACCTTCCAGATCACCACGAAGCCCATCATCGCGGTGACCACCATGGTGCCGGTCACCGAGATGCCGTAGGCCGAGGCCAGCGCGCTCGACGAGCGGAACATCAGCACCAGCAGCATCACGCAGACCAGCAGCATGGTGTTGATGCGCGGCACGTAGATCTGACCGGAATGCGCCTCGGACGTGTGGCGGATCTCGAACCGCGGCAACAGGCCGAGCTGGATCGCCTGCCGCGTCAGCGAATACGCACCGGTGATGACCGCCTGGCTCGCGATGACCGTTGCGGCCGTCGCCAGGCACACCATCGGAAGCAGCGCCCATTCCGGAAACATCAGGAAGAACGGATTCTCCACCGCCGCGGGATCGCCGAGCACCAGCGCGCCCTGCCCGAGATAGTTCAGCGCGAGCGACGGCAGCACGATCGTCAGCCAGGCCACCTGGATCGGGCGTTTGCCGAAATGGCCCAGATCCGCGTAGAGCGCTTCGGCGCCGGTCACCGCGAGGAATACCGCGCCGAGCGTGATGAAGCCGATCAGGCCGTGCTGAAGCATGAAGCGCACCGCGTAGAGCGGATTGAACGCCAGCAGCACCTGCGGCGCGTGCATGATAGGCCCAATCGCGGCCAGCCCGATGATCGCGAACCACACGCACATCACCGGCCCGAAAAACGACGCGACTCGCGCGGTGCCGCGCGACTGCACCGTGAACAGGATCACCAGGATGACCACGGTCAGCGGCACCACATACGGATCGAACGTCGCGGTCACGAGCTTGACGCCCTCGATCGCGGAGAGCACTGACAGCGCCGGCGTGATCACGGCATCGCCGAAGAACAACGCCGCGCTGATGATGCCGAGAAACACGATCACGTTGCCGCCGGACGACACCGCGCGCTGCGCCAGCGCCATCAGCGCCAGCGTGCCGCCTTCGCCGTGATTGTCGGCGCGCAGCAGAATCAGCACGTATTTCAGCGTGACCACGATCAGGAGCGCCCACAGGATCAGCGACAGCACGCCGAGCACCGCCAGGGTCAGCGGCGTGGTGACGTCGCGTTGCGCGGCGATCACCGCCTCGCGAAACGCGTAGAGCGGGCTGGTGCCGATATCGCCGTAGACCACGCCGATCGAACCGAGCAAGAGGCCGCTGAAGCCGGCGGTCGAGTGTCTGTCGGCGTGGCCGGCCTGGCCGCCTTGGGCAGCGTCCGCGTCGGGCGCAATCGTCTCGGTCGACATGATGAAGCGCCTCGAGTCGGTTGGCCGCACGAAAAACAATAACGGGCTGAACCCGTTGGCACGAAATAGCAGGTGGCATCGCTTGGTGTAGGAATTCTAGGTGGTTTTCGCCGCCGCGATATAGGAATTGTGCGGCGGAATGTCGAAAATCCGCATTGACACCAATGCATTGCTTCGAAATCGGCGCTCACGCCGTCGCGGCCGGATGGTTGCGGCAAACCGGAGGCACGCATGCGGCCGACTCGTGACGTCACATCGTCAAGTCGTATCGTCGCTTGGTACCGGACGTCACGGCTTGAGGCCCGGCGGCACCGGCGGGCTTTCGCGCATCAGCGTGATGGTGACGCGGCGATTGGCCGCCATCGCCGGGTCGTCGGGAAACAGCGGCTGGCCGTCGGCCTTGCCGGTCACCGCGAACACCTGCGCGCTCGGCAGCCCTTCCCGCTCGAGGATCTGCCGCACGGCATTGGCGCGATCCGACGACAGGTCGAAGCCGTCATAGTCGGCGCGCGCAGGCGCAAATCCCGCGGAGGTGTGGCCGACGATCTGCACCCGCAGCGGCGTCGCCCGCAACGGCGATGCGAGGCGCTGGATCAGCCGCCTGGTGCGCTCGTACGGCACCTTGGAGCCGTCGGCGAACATCGAGCGGCCGTCCTGATCGATGATTTCGAGATTGAGGCCCTCGCTGGTCTCCTCGAACATGATGTTCTTCGAGACCTCGCTGATCTCCGGCATGTCCTGCAGCGCCTGGCGCAGCGAGGCCGAGGCCAGCGCGAACGCGCGGTCGACCTTCTGCCGCGCGCCGTCCTCGCGGCTCAGATCCTTGGCTTCGGGGCTCGGATTGGCGGAGGCTTCCTCCGGCGGAATCAGCGCCGCGTTCTTCAATTTGGCGCGGGTCGGCAGGCCGTCGGATTCGACGATGCCGGAATAGCGCACCTCGGTCTGCACGCCGAACGCGTCGCGCATCGATCCGGCGACGATCTTCAGCTTGTTGTTGTCCATCGTGGAGAACGCGACGAGCATCACGAAGAAGCTCATCATCAGGCCCATCAGGTCGGCGAAGGTCACGAACCAGCCGTGACCGCCGGCGTGCTCTTCGGCTTTTTTCTTCTTGGCCATGGCTGATCGTCCGGGCGTTGCCGCTTACGCCGCGACCGTCTCGCCTTCCTCGTGGCGATGCTTTTCCGGCAGATAGGCCAGCAGCATCTCGCGCACCAAGGTCGGGCTCTTGGATTCGCGGATCATCAGGATGCCGTCGATGATCAGCGTGCGGTTGGTTTCCTCGTCGACCTTCTTGCCGTGCAATTTGTCGGCGATCGGCAGACAGAACAGGTTGGCGACCAGCGCGCCGTACAAGGTCGCCAGCAGCGCGGTCGCCATGAACGGGCCGAGCTTGGAGGGGTCGGTCATGTTGGCGAACATCTGCACCATGCCGATCAGCGTGCCGATCATGCCGAACGCCGGCGCGCAGTCGCCGATCGCGCGGTAGATCTTGCCGCCCTCGTCGAGATGCATCAGGAAATTGTCGCGGTCGCGCTCGAGATTGTCGCGGATGAATTCGAGGTCGTAGCCGTCGGCGACGTAGCGGATGCCCTTGGCGAGGAACGGCTCGTCGGTCTCCACCTTTTCCAGCCCGACCGGACCTGATTTGCGCGCGATCTCGGCGATCCGCGCCAGTTCGTCGACCAGATCGCGCGCCGACAGCCGGCTCATCGTGAATGCGAATTTGGCGCCGAGCGGAAGGCCGTGCAGCATCACGCTGAGCGGAAAGCGGATCATGGTCGCCGCGATCGAGCCTCCGAAGATGATGATCATGGCGTGCTCGCTGACGAACATGTGCAGGTCGCCGCCGAGAAGCACCATCACCGTGATCACGATCATGCCGCAAAGCAGGCCGACGCTGGTCATGATGTCCATGGAATTCTCCGGGTCGCGCAGGCCGCCACCGGCCGTTCTGGCGGGGTCGCTGCTGGTTCGAAACAGCGCGTCGCCACCGTAGCGCCGACGCGCTTAAAGAGGCGTAAAGGTTAAAGCCGCGCGAAACCCGCAGCCGCGACATGTCATGGCGTCGCGCGCCGGCTCGACGCCGCGGCGGCCGCGTTTCGCACGCGCTGACAGCTTCGCAAGACTCTGCTAACCATAATCCGAACACCGCGCTGGGGCGCCGCACGTAAACGATCGAGATCGAAGGCTTGATGAGCATCCGTTTTGTCTCCTGCGTCGCGATCGCGGCCTGCGCGGCGTTGCTCGGCGGCTGCAATGAGGACCGCATGTCGGTGCAGACCACGTCGGCCTCCGATACGGCGGCGGCCGGCGGCGGCACGCGGATCGTCCCGTCGGCCAATCTCGGCGGAAAATGGACGCTGTCGGCGCCGGGCGGCGGGTCGTGCAACGTCACGCTGGCCGCGGCGCAGGACGCCAGCGAAGGCGCGATCGCGCCGGCCGGCGGCTGCCCGCTGAACTTCTTCACCAGCCGGAAATGGACGTTCGAGGACAGCGGCCTCGTGATACGCGATCACAACGGCCAGCCGCTGGCGAAACTGGCGCAGATCGCGCCGAACCGCTTCGAGGGCAGCGCCAGCGCGGGGCAGGCGATCGCGCTGGCGCGTTGAGACCGGCGATAGAGCGTGATGACTTCTCGGGTGAGGGATCACCGGTTGGTCCGTACCCCCTCACCCCTCCCTCTCCCATGGGAGAGGGAGCGCGCATCACTCGTTGAATGCTGCTATCAAAGGCTGATACGCTCGATAGGCAGATGATTTGAGCCGGCATCGGCCGCTCTCTCGATCATCGGGGCAAGCGTCCCGTCGCGCAATGCTACTTATCGGTTCAGACCGCGGAGCGGTCGTCGTCCCGCGCCGGCTCGGCCGGAATCGGCACCAATGTCGGCCGCGCGGGCGAACCGGCCGTGGACGCAGCGCGCGTCGCCGCATCGGCAGCGCGTTGCTGCGCGCGATAAGAGCGCCAGCCGATCGGCAGGCTCAGCAGATACAGCACCGACCCCGCCGACAGGATGTGCCACGGATAACCGATCAGCAGCGCGATGAAGAACACCACCGACACGAACACCGGCAGCACCATGTCCGGCGCGACGCGCATCCGCACCTGTTTGCCGGAAAATACCGGCAGTCGCGACACCATCAGGAACGCGATCAGCAGCGTGTACAGCGCGAGCAGCACCGAGGGCACGCCGGGCGCGCCGAGGAACGCCAGATAGATCGGCAGCAGCACGACGATGGCGCCGGCCGGCGCCGGCATGCCGGTGAAGTAGTTGGCGGCGAACGCCGGCTTGTTCGGATCGTCCATCGTGGCGTTGAAGCGCGCCAGCCGCAGCCCGCCGCTGATGGCGAAGATCATCGCGGCGATCCAGCCGACATTGTTGAGGTCGCGCAACTGCCAGAAATACAGGATCAGGCCGGGCGCGACGCCGAAATTGACGAAATCCGCGAGGCTGTCGAGCTCGGCGCCGAACTTCGACTGCCCCTTGATCATCCGCGCGACGCGGCCGTCGATGCCGTCCAGCACCGCGGCGAACACGATCGCCGCGACCGCGAGTTCGATGCGTCCCTCGGTCGAGAGCCGGATCGCGGTGAGGCCCGCGCAGATCGCCAGCAGCGTGATGAAATTCGGCACCAGCATCCGCACCGGGATCGGACCGAACCGGCGGCGGGGCATCTGCGACGGGTTTGGATCGAACGGCATCGGCATGGCCTCGTTATAGCAACCGCCGCGCGGCCGCGCCATTGCGGCGCCGGCGCCTGTCGCCACGACGAACGAATGGTTAACCCGTGCGGAACACGCGCGCGGACGCGCCGAATTCGGCCAGCACGGTTTCTCCCGCGACCGCGGTCTGGCCCTCGGACACCAATGGCACGGCGCCCTCCGGCAGATACACGTCGAGCCGCGAGCCGAAACGAATGAGGCCGAAGCGCTCGCCCGCGGCGAGCATCTGGCCCTCGCGCACGAACGACGCGATGCGCCGCGCGACCAGGCCCGCGATCTGGATCACGCCGACCTGGCCGCGCGGGGTCGAGATCACCAGCGCGTTGCGCTCGTTGTCCTCGCTGGCCTTGTCGAGCTCGGCATTGATGAATTTGCCCGGCCGGTAGACGATCCGCTCGATCCGTCCCGCCACCGGGGCGCGGTTCACATGGCAGTTGAACACGCTCATGAAGATCGACACCCGCGCCAGCGGCGCGCTGCCGAGCCCGAGTTCGGCCGGCGGCACCATGCGCACCACCATCGACACCCGCCCGTCGGCGGGCGCCACCACCAGGCCCTCGCCGGCCGGCGTGGTCCGCGCCGGATTGCGGAAGAACAGCGCGCACCACAGCGTCAGCAGCGATCCGATCCAGCCGAGCGGCGGCCAGCTCCAGAACAGCACCAGACTCGCCGCGGCGAAGCCGCCGATGAACGGATAGCCCTCGGGATGGATCGGCGGAATCTGCGCGCGTATCGAA